>NZ_JAYGHV010000424.1:0-10298 GCF_034932145.1 Spirulina sp. 06S082
AATAATCGATTGACTTGCGATTTTTTCGCCATTCAAAACGTCGATGAGCCAAACAAGCATTATACAAATAAGCATGAAGACGACGTGCCTCTAACAAAGTTTGACACTGGATTTGATTGGGATATAACCGAAATGTCAATCGCCTGTCTTGGTGCGCGTTCCCTAGGCGAATGCGATTGTTCCGGTAGGTCGCACCGCTCGTTGCCATTTTTGCTTTTCCTTGATGGCTTGGACTATACTTGAATATAGCACTCACTCGAAAATTTGGCATGATTCCAAGTGCATCGTTTCCTGTGGCGGCGCACCTTTGGCAATCATCAAGCAGTACATCCAAAACCAAAGTGGAGGAAGAAATAAGGATGGTAGGGACGTTTCATGAAACGTCCGTACATTTCTGAGGGGGGATTTTCCGCCCCACCGTATAGACGAGTGGGGAAACCAATCCCCCCCTCAGACTCCCCCTATTGTTGTATTAAAGAAGGCGATCGCAATTTGCGATCGCCTTCTATTTTGATTTCTTTTCTTTCAATAGGGTAAGTTATAGTCATCATTATCATTTTGAGGTGATAACGACGTAAATTCTTATTATTGATGTATTTGGAAGCCCTCGACTGGATTTGAACCGGCGACCCTTCCATTACGAGTGGAATGCTCTACCACTGAGCTACGAGGGCAAATCAGAAAATGAAATTGTTCTTTGAGGCAGTTTTCATTTAGACACAGTTTCGTATTATAGCTGAAAATATCGCGATCGCCAAAAATCGCCTTTTTTCCTTTTTATGCCAGACAAAATTATGCCAGACCTGAAAAAAACGCCAAAATCCCTGAGTCCAGAGAAATATGCTCAATTGAGAGCCGAACTAAAATCGCCTTATCGGGGTTTGCGTCGTTTCGTCTATGTTAGTTTCGCTGCATCTGGGGCGATCGGCGCTCTGATTTTCCTTGCCCAACTGACTTCGGGACAGGAAATATACCGAGTATTTCCCAACTTTGCCCTGCAAGTAGGAATTGTCGCTTTAATGATTTGGCTGCTACAACGCGATCGCTAATTTTAATTCTGGTTAATGTGAAGTCGAAATAAAATAAGAATCTTGTTGAGATTGGGTGAGTTTTTGCAAATCTTCTCGAACAGAGGGATCGCATTTAACGATACTGGATTGGTCGAATTGCGATCGCGTTTGCATTCGCAATGCGTTATTATAGAATCAGAAAATACGGTAGGGGTTTGGTCTCCAAACCCCAGAGTCTCTTATTTACAATTCATTTAGTTGTGCTATATCAGGGGTTAGCTGCCGATTGAATGTGAGATAGAGCCAAATTATTGAAAGTTTTGATATCCTGCAATCCCAGAAAAAACGATGGAATTAAGTAACCTTAGCCGTATTTCCGGCAGTCCTGAGTTCATTGAAAAAGAGCCTCTCCGCGCCCTCGGATATATTCAATCTTATGGGGTTCTCTTGACATTGCAAGAACCTGAATTAACAATCGCACAAATTAGCAATAATAGTTCTAGCATTTTAGGAATTCATCCTGATGACCTGATTAATCGTCCTCTTAGTCTGCTATTCGATCGCGAACAAATGGAGCAGGTACAACAAGCACTAACTCAAGAAAATACAATTAATCCCTTAAAATTATCTCTACAAGCTGGAAGTTTTACGACCCAAGGCGATCGCGAAGTACGCTTTGATGGCATCCTCCATCGGTCAGGAAAGAAGGTGATTTTGGAACTAGAACCCCTTCTTTCCAAACCAGCATTTAATGAGTTAGATTACTATCGCTCAATTCATCGCATCGCCACAAAACTGCGACAAATCGACGATCTGCAAACCTTATTTGAAACTACTGTTACTGAAATTCGTCAGCTTACCGGATTTGACCGTGTAATGCTCTATCGCTTTAGCGAACAAGGTCATGGGAAGGTTATTGCAGAAGATAAAAAAGAGCATCTTGAAGCCTTTTTGGGGCTAAATTATCCTGCTTCTGATATTCCCTTAACTTCACGGGAACTGACCTTAGAAGTAGGAGTGCGCGTGATTGCCGATATTGCTATGCCTTCGGCTGAGATTATTCCTGTACTTCCTCAAGAAGAACCTTTAGATTTAAGTAATGCAGTCTTGCGTGGTGTTTTGGACTGTCATACTCAATATTTAAAAAATATGAGAGTTTCAGCTTCCTTAACTATTGCGATCGCCAGAGAAGGAGAACTTTGGGGTTTAATTGCTTGCCATCATTATACTCCCAAATATCTTCCCTATGCAATGCGGGCAGCTTGTAAATTGCTCGGCCAAATTATTTCTTTGGAAATGGCCACGAAAAAAGATCGCACTGACACTGATTATAAATATCACCTCAATCAGGTTCTTGTTAAACTGATTGAATGGATGTCAGTCGAGGAGAAAATTAGCGATGGATTAACGAATTCTCCTAACCATTTACTCGAGTTAACTGGAGCAACTGGGGTCGCAATTTGGCAAGATGACGATTGTATTTGCTTGGGGAAAACTCCAGAAATTGAGGCGATCGCCTCTTTGGTACAAATATTAAGCACAAAACATCCCCAAGAAAAAATTGTTCACACAAATTCTCTCGTTCAATTAGCTCCTAACTGGGCATCTCACAAAGAAATTGCAAGCGGACTCCTCGCTATTTCTCTTTCTGAAACTGAGTCCAAATATATCCTCTGGTTTCGACCGGAAACCCTACAGACTGTAAAATGGGCAGGGAGGCCTCAAGAAGCCTCACAACCCGGCAAAGATGGCGAAATTGTTCTTTGTCCCCGACAATCTTTTGCTTTGTGGAAAGAATTAGTCCATTTAGCCAGTTTACCTTGGAAAACCTGTGAAATTGAGGCGGCTTTAGAACTGCGAGAGGCGATCGTGAGGATTTCTCTACGGAAAGCCGATCGCCTTGCAAAACTCTATATCGCATTGCAAGCATCGGAAGCAAGGACAAGAGAAAAAGCAACCCAATTAGAAACAACATTACACGAGTTACAGAATATTCATAAACAATTACTCGATACTCAAACCCAATTGATTCAAAACGAAAAAATGTCCAGTTTGGGACAGTTAGTTGCAGGAGTTGCTCACGAAATTAACAACCCAGTTAACTTTATTTATGGAAATCTTACCCATACCGAACAAAGTATCCAGGATTTGATTGGAATGTTAAATCTTTATACCAAATATTATCCCGAGCCAATCCCAGAAATCCAATCAGAAGCAGAAGCAATTGAGTTAGATTTTACGCTACAAGATTTACCGAAAATGCTGGCTTCAATGCAAGTAGGCGCTCATAGAATTCAAGAAATTGTGCAATCTTTGCGGAATTTCTCTCGTTTAGATGAGAGCGATCGCAAAACTGTCGATCTCCATGAAGGTATTGATAGTACATTACTGATTTTGGGAAACCACCTGCAGCTAAAACCTAATGGATTTGGCATTCAAGTTATCAAAAATTATGGCGATTTTCCTAAGATTGATTGTTATCCAGGACAACTCAATCAGGTTTTTATGAACATTCTCGCTAATGCAATTGATGTTCTTGAGGAACGCGATCGCGATCGTTCCCCAGAAGAGATTAAAGCCAAACCCAGCCAGATTTCCATCAGTACAGAAATTGCTTCAAGCGATCGCATTTCGGAACCGCATCTTATTGTTCGGATTGCTGATAATGGTACGGGAATTACTCCAGAAAACTTAGAAAAATTGTTCAATCCTTTCTTTACGACCAAACCTATTGGCAAAGGAACGGGGATGGGATTAGCAATTAGCTATCAAATTATCGTTGAAAAACATAGTGGTGTGCTTACTTGTCAGTCTGAATTAGGACAAGGTGCAGAGTTTACTATCGAAATTCCCCTGATTAAATAATACAAAAATACCAAATATAAATAGGGTTTGCCTTGATGATTTTCATTTACAGACAATTTCTCAAACAACTTTTTAAAATGCCTAATATTTTGCCAATATCTTTGATATAATACTCGACATTATCAATATAAACAGTTGTCTCCTCAATCTTTAAAAATCGCCAGTTTGTACCCGAGGTGACAACACCATAAATAGTTTTTATATTGTTCTCTTCTCGTTGATTAAAAATTTGTGCTGCAATCATTTCAGCGATACATTGACCTAATCCAGAAATTATATCTTCTTTCTTTGCTTCAACAACAGCGATTACGGGAGAACAAATTAAGAGTTGTTCGGGAGATAAGCTAATTAAATAGTCACAAATTCCTTTTAATCCTTGTTCTGGATCGACATTAAAATCTTTTCCAGAAAACAAACTAATTTGATAATTTAACTGTCTTCGGAGTTCTAAAAGAATCGGTGTAATAATCATCTCCGAACGAGATTTTTCTGTATTAATTGTTACCGCTAAAGTTAAATTTTCTTGGATTGTAAAAGCAAGATGTTCGCTATACTCAACGTCAACAATATCAGCAAATAGATTGCTTCTTTCATTTAAGGTAATCGCAAATTTTTTGATGATATCGCGAATCTGAAAGTTGCTATAGGACATTACTTTTCACCTCCAATTATAAATTTCTGTAAAGTTTTAATTTATCTCCTTGACTCTCCCCTTGACTGGAGACTTTATCCTAGAGAGAGTAAGCGATCGCCAATCAGGAGAAAATCATGCAAACCCATCTACAATTACAAGGTATGAGTTGTGCGGGATGTGCTAATAACATCGAAAAAGCAATTCAAGGGGTGTCTGGAGTTAATGAATGTAATGTTAATTTCGCCCTTTCTCGCGCTACCGTGACCTATAATCATCGTGCAACTACCCTCGGCACCATCCAAAAAGCGGTAGAAGATGCAGGGTATCATGCTGCACCTTTAGATGAAGACGGATCGGAAGATACTGAAAAAATCCTTCGAGAAGCACGACAAAAGAAGCTGACTGAGAAAGTTATTGTTGGTGCGATCGCGAGTTTTTTCCTTGTCTTTGGTTCGATCCCAATGATGACAGGATTACAAGTTCCTTTTATTCCGATGTGGCTGCATAATCCTTGGTTACAATTGGTGGTTAGTTTACCCATTATAACATGGTGTGGAAAGGACTTTTTTAGCGGTGCGTGGAAATCTTTCACCCATCGAACTGCTGACATGAATACTCTTGTTTCTTTAGGGACGGGATCGGCTTATCTTTATTCTTTATTTGCTACCTTTTTTGCAGATTTTTTCCGCGATCGCGGTTTAACTCCCGATGTTTATTATGAAGCGGCTGTTGTGATTATTACCCTCATTCTCTTTGGCAGATTGTTGGAAAATCGCGCTCGAGGAAAAACCTCGGAAGCTATTCGTAACTTAATAGGTTTACAAGCTAAAACAGCGCGAGTGATTCGTGCAGGAAAAGAGCGAGATATTGCGATTAAAGAAGTCATTATCGGTGATATTATTATTGTGCGTCCAGGGGAGAAAATTCCGGTAGATGGCGAAATTATTGCGGGAACTTCTGCAATTGATGAAGCGATGATTACAGGGGAATCAATGCCTATTCAAAAACAAGTAGGAGATGAAGTTATTGGGGCGACAATTAATAAGACAGGAAGTTTTAAATTTAAGGCTTCTCGCATTGGTAAAGATACAGTTTTAGCGCAAATTGTCAAGTTAGTACAAGATGCTCAAGGGAGTAAAGCTCCTATTCAGAAACTTGCCGATCGCGTTACGAGTTGGTTTGTTCCCACTGTCATGATTATTGCTCTCATTACATTTATTTTGTGGTTCATTTTAACACAAAATATTACTTTTTCACTGGTAGCAATGGTTAGTGTTTTAATTATTGCTTGTCCTTGTGCTTTAGGATTAGCAACACCGACTTCTATTATGGTAGGAACGGGAAAAGGAGCAGAAAATGGGATTTTAATTAAAGGAGCAGAAAGTTTAGAACTTGCTCATAAATTGCAATCTATTGTTTTAGACAAAACGGGAACTATTACCCAAGGAAAACCCAGTGTTACGAATTATATAACAGTGAAAGGAATTGCTGAGGGAAATGAGATCGATGTGTTAACATTAGCAGCAGCAGTAGAAAAGAATTCCGAACATCCATTAGGACAAGCTGTTGTAGAATATACACGATCGCAAGGTGTTAAAAACTTATCTGATGTTACGGATTTTGAGGCGATCGCCGGAATGGGAGTGCAAGGAAAAGTATCGGGAAAATGGGTGAGAATTGGGACGCAACGCTGGCTTAAACAGTTAGGAATTGAGACAGAAATATTCAGCGATCGCGCCCGAGAATGGGAAGCAGAAGCAAAGACAACAGCATGGATCGCTATTGATGAAAAAATAGCAGGTTTATTGGCGATCGCAGATAGTCTTAAACCTTCTTCTATCGAAGTAATTAGCACTTTGAGAAAGATGGGTTTAGAAGTTGTGATGATGACGGGAGATAATGCAAAAACTGCTACGGCGATCGCCAGAGAAACAGGCATTCAACGCATTTTTGCTGAGGTGCGACCCGAGCAAAAAGCTGATAAAATTAAGGAATTACAAGCAGAAGGAAAAATTGTCGCTATGGTAGGGGATGGTATTAATGATGCTCCTGCACTCGCACAAGCGGATGTTGGATTGGCGATCGGGACAGGTACTGATGTTGCAATTTCTGCTAGTGATATTACCTTGATTTCTGGAGATTTGCAGGGTATTGTTACGGCAATTCAACTTAGTCGTGCTACTATGAATAATATCCGCCAAAATCTCTTTTTCGCTTACATTTACAACGTTTTAGGGATTCCCATTGCAGCAGGAATTCTTTATCCTTTTTTCGGTATATTACTCAATCCGGCGATCGCAGGAGCAGCAATGGCTTTTAGTTCTGTTTCTGTTGTTACCAATGCTCTTAGATTACGCAATTTCAAACTAAAAAAATAGGACAAACTTTACTTTTTTTAGAGAATATTCAATTGATTCTGGAGAAATGCGGCGATCGCGAACAATATTCAAATGAATTTTAGAAATTGCTTGTCATCAAAATCTCTTCATCTATATTTCCAGCAATGAATCTTGCTCCTTGTTTTTCAAATTCGCATTTCATCATCTCAGAAATTCCCCAATTGTTACTCAGATCGGCATTTTCAAGAAGAATACCTCGTAAATTAGCAGCACGGAGATCGACATTGACAATAATAGAATTAGTAAACTTTGCCCCGCGCAGATCGGCATTTTTTAAATTGACATCTGTTAAAATGGCATTGCTTAAATCTGCTCCTTTTAAAATTGCCCCTTCTAAATTGACAGAAGTTAACCAACTATTTTTTAGATCGGCACCACTGAGGTCCGCATGACTCAAATTTGCCCCTTCTAAATTTGCCCCCTGCAAATTCGCACCGATCGCTTCTGCACCCTGCAATTGAGCATCGCTGAGATCGCTTTCCTTTAATTTTGCCCCAATCAGATCGGCTCCCTGCATATTAGCGGCGATCGCATCAGTATGACTCAGATCCGCACCACTTAAATTGACCCGCAGAAGATTTGCTTCAATCAAATTGGCATATTTTAAATTAGTCTCGCTTAAATCT
Organism: Spirulina sp. 06S082; assembly: GCF_034932145.1. Classification (NCBI taxonomy): domain Bacteria; kingdom Bacillati; phylum Cyanobacteriota; class Cyanophyceae; order Spirulinales; family Spirulinaceae; genus Spirulina; species Spirulina sp. 06S082. The sequence goes on from NZ_JAYGHV010000424.1 coordinate 7,535, forward strand.
GCCGCCGTCAAATCGGCACAAGCAAGGTTAATATTTTGTAAATTAGCACGTCTAAGACGAATGCCGATCAGTTTTTTGCCCCAAAGATTAGTTTCGCTTAAATCAATGAAAGTTGCATTTAAAGAAGAATCTTGCATCACTCTATCTCCTGTCCCTATTGATTGGTATAACTTGTCGCATCTGGCGATCGCTGGAAAACTTTCGGCTGCTTGCTTCGACTTTATCCCCCCATTGTGACAAAACTATGACGGTAAGGTGACAGTTTTATAACCTGTTGGGTCCCTTGAACGTTAAACTGAGAAAGGATTAACCTGTGACATCTCAATATTACCCCCATCGACATCGATCCCTTTTCTCTTCCCCTCGCAGCAAAAGCGGCTCTTTTACTGGCTATTTAGCGATCGCCTTCTCAACTCCCCTAATATTAAGAAATATTACACCTTCTTGACATTTACCCAAATGCTTGCATGGCGATCGCCAACAGCGATGCCCAACAGCACAATTACGAACTCCCTCCTTTAAATATGGGTTACGAGCAGACTTGTTGGGGAACGACGAGTTAGCAGCGAGGCAACTTTTTACATTCAAAAAAGCAAAACAATGCGATCGCATAACTCAGAAAATTGTTCCCATCTTTACAAGAACTTTATAATTATCGCTTATTTTTGATAATTTCTTAAAGCGAGAACGAAAATAGCAAAATTCTAGAAACAGTGATTAGTATAACTACGCAAATTGCTCAAAATCACCATTTAAAAACAAAAATTTTAAGCGATCTGTCGGATGTGAGAAAAATAGATATGCCCTTAAAGTAGTAATGTGGCGATCGAGAAGAATTTAGTCTAGCTTCGGTCTTGACAAAACTGCCGTTTATCTCTTCTCTTTTTGCACAAATTAACTGGCATCAAAAAAACTTTTCGAGTCTCGGGAACTTCTCGAAAATAACGAACATCTAAATAATCTAACAGGGTGAAAACGAGGGAAAATATTTTTTAACTCTCTCTAGAGAGCAATTTGCTCCCTCAGTAGTTTCTCCAAGCTGTATCTAACCTCTTCCGGATAAGTTTTATCCCTTCCCCCCAGAAATATCAATTTTTATTCATCAACTGGAGTTTGAACATGGTTTCTAAAACATCTCGTTCTATTGCCCTTGGTTTGGGAATTGTCAGCACCTTAGCACTGGCTACTGTTCCCGCTAAAGCGCAAATTCAAGTTACTGGCGGTACCGTTTCGGGAAATGCCGCTTACTTCATTCCCGAACTCGCAACTCAAGGCATTCGTCCTTTCGATCTGCAAGTTCAATCTCTGACTATTGTTAGCCCTAACGGAACTCTCACTAACCCTGCCTTTGTTCCCACGGCTCTCGGCGGCTACACCGATACAGATGGTGGTAACACAGTTACGAGTGGAGATACGGGCTTAATTCGCGGTCGCCTTTCTGGGATTGGTTTTGACTCCAATGGTTTCATCATTCCTTTCTCTCAAGTTGATACCATTTTAGGCTATCAAGTCGGCAGCTTTGCTTCCGATACCTCCATTGTTGGTTCTTTACTGAGCGCTGGCTCTTCCCAATACTTCCTTTCTAACTTGTATGGCAATGTCGGCGATGTCCTCATCCCCGGTAAAATGGAAGTTGGCGCTCTCAATGGCGATCTGAAAACCGGTTTGATTGCTCTGCCCAGTACCATTCAGTTTTCCGGTAGTTCTGGAGGCAGCTTAATTCCCGGTACTTTAGAGTTGGCTTCAAAAGTCAAATTTGAGTTCAAGGGTAACAATGCTCAAGTTGCAGCAAATACCACTGAAAATGACTTAAATGGAGCCGATGGAGAAATCAAGTTCCTCGGTGAAGCTGATTCTTTCAAGATTGAAACCATTGGTGGTGGCGATCTCAAGGTTAAACTCAGTGGCACGGATGGTGTTGTTGATTTTAATCTAACAAATGGAACGACTGTTGGTTCTGTAACCGATGGAACGGGATTTGTTGCGACCGATACTGTTGACTATAAGATTAAAGGACAAGGAACGGGAATATTCGGTTTCTTGAGTGATGTAGGGGCGAATTTTGCCGGTACTAATGCCACTTCAAGCGGCGGTCAACCCGTTGAGTATGACTTCACGCAAGCGAATGGTTTTGAGTCTAAAGGAAAATTACGCGGAGATATCGCGATCGCCCTTGCTGTGGGACAAACTTTTGACTCCAGCATCACGAGTGTTTCCAGTTTCAGTGCAGCCCAAAGCCAAATCCTGAGTGCAGCGAATATCGCTTCCACGAACAATACAGTTACTCAAATCAACACGGTCAACAACCTGAATATTGGTGGTTTTTCCTTCAAGTTCAGTGGAGGCAAGATCGATCTATCCAACATCTTCAACGCTGATGGTACAACAACGGCTGCTGCGTCCCAAACCACTGCGGAACAAGATTTCTTTAAAGCATTGGTCAACAGCGTCTTAGATGAGCTTAAATTGTCTGGTTCTATTACGTCATTTAGCACCGATCTCAATGCTGGCACCTACGAACTTCTCGGCGCACCGTTGTATTCCTTTGCTTTCACGTCTCCCGGACGTTCTGGAAAAGTTAAAATTCGCTTGGTTCAACGGGGTGGCGATCGCTATGTGATTGCTCTGCGCGGAGGTGGTCGCGGTCGTCGCGGTCGCGGACTGGGTGTAGCAGTCGGTGGCTTTAAGTTTGTCGGTCCTACTTCTCGCATCTTCCCCACTTTGGTCGGAACAGCAGATTTAACTCCCGAACAAATTCAGTCGG
>NZ_JAYGHV010000425.1:0-9599 GCF_034932145.1 Spirulina sp. 06S082
GCGATCGCTCCGGACTGCTCGCCGCCCGACAATAATACGCCTTATTGCGAATTGCCTGCAACTCCTCTGCATCCCGCTTCGATGCCATGACAAACTCATTTAATTGCCCGTGCAATGCCTCAATTTCAATCCTCGCCTCCACATTCCCTCGCATTCGTTCCTCCTCCCCCAACCCGCAATAAAAATCTACCGCACACCGCTCCACCGCACGGGCAATTTCCACCGGAGTTGCCCCTCGATATGCCTTGAGCAAGCGATACCACTCCCGATCGCCCCAAGGTTCTCGTCCCTCTCCAAACTGAGTGGGAAAATACTTTTGCAAGTGAACTCGGAAAATCTCGTACATAGCTCCCATCTGGGGCAAATCTACAAACCAGATGCCCCCATCATCAAACCGACGCTTTAACTCCGCAGGTAACAATTGGATGCGATTCACTGTAGCTACCAACATCGCATCGCTGTCATGTTCCTGCATCCACGTTAGCAAGCGCTGGGACAGTCTCCTCGAAGCGCCTCCCGTTTCCCACCCCGTAAAGCCCTTATCAAAATCATCTGCCAGTAAAATGACTTTATCCAATGCGTCAGCCGTTGCTAAAATCCCAGCCAAGGTGCGATCTGGGTTGTCCGACCCCAAGACATTGCCCCACGATAAAGCCAAAAGCGAGTAACCCAAAGCCTTTGCTGCCAGTTTCGCACTTAAAGTCTTTCCCGTACCGGGCGGTCCCAATAACAGCATCCCTCGAGGGGGTCTCAGACCGTACTGACGGGCAGAGGGTTCGTTGAGTTTCACCACCTTTTCGGTTAAAAACCGTTGCAGCAAGTCTAATCCCCCTGCTGTCGGCACGTCGGGTTCGGCAATGAACTCCAACCCCAACCCCCGCAAGCGATTCGTTTTGTACTCCAACATAGCCTCGGATAAGGTGTCGAGATGGGGAGTAAGGGGGGCATAACGCTGCAATGCCAAAGAGATCGCCCCTCTTGCCAAACCCTGACAGGCAACCGCCAAGCGCTGTCGGGACTCGGGAGAATCCGATTGTAACGCTTGTTGTTGGCAAAACGTCTCGACGATCGCCCGCACTTCCTTCGCATCCGGTAAGGCATATTTGAGAATTTCCAATCCTTCCAGCTTGCTGCCAAATTGGAGATAAGCCCCCATCAAGACCGAATAGCAAGGAGTTGGAGAGAAACGATAGCGATCGCCTACATTTTGAATTTGGGACTCCAAGCGCGATCGCTCTCTCGCTTCCAACTGAGTAAAATCGGTCAGATCGTCCAAGAGAAAAATGCCCGTCCTCTCATCCTCCAACAACCACTGCAAGATATCCCCATCTTTTGGAATCAATTCGGTGGGAGAGAGTCGGTATTGTTTCCCTTCCACTTCAACCCCTTGCAGGGCGGCATAACCCGTATTCCAATAATAAAGGGGCAAATCTCGCTCGATCGCCTTCTGTTGAAATGCCGCAAAGATAAAAGCGCGATCGCTGGGCGAACATTCCAACCCGACGACGGGAATGCCCAACTCTGCCAAAATATCCCAATCTTCAATCGTTCTCATCGTTTTATTGCAACTATCCAAAACCCCACGATAGCGAAGCGCGATCGCACCTGCCTCGCCTTAACGAGGCAATTTCGACCCCTCAAAGGGATTGAAGTTAATTTTGAATTCGCGCTTGCCAGCGCGTCGGCGTTGAAATTTAGAGGATTTAAGCGAATATGGCGACAACTCGCAGACAAACCACTCGCGCTGCCAAAGCCAACACTAATGGGAGCGCTAAAACCACCAAAGCACGATCGACCAAAGCACAATCTGCCAAAACCGTCACGGCTGAAGAGTTGGTCAAGCGCATTCTCTCTGCCGTCGAACGCAAGTATAAAGTGCGCTTGGCCAAACGAGACCAACGCCTTGCCACAAAAGTCGGTCATGCGGCTCGGGAAAAGTTGGGCAAGGACATCCAAGCACAACTGGCGAAAAAACCCGGCAGTCACTCCTTTGACTGGACTGAGTGGAATACAAAAGTCTTCCCTAAAATTCTCGGCAACCCCAATACGTTGAAGTATCCCGTCGAAGTCATTGCCGATGCTCTCGTGCTGCTGTACGACAGTATCTCCGAAGGAACCGAAGAAGCGATCGCCGATTTGATCGAGTTCAATGCAGCTTCTCTCAAGCGTCGCAACGAATTGGCGAAGGCACAAGAGGAAGAATATGACGATCTCGACGACCTCGACGATGATGAGGATGAAATTGACGATCTCCTCGATGAAGAAGACGAGGACGATGAGGACTTCGATGATGAGGAAGACGAGGACGAGGACGATGAGGAAGATGAAGACTTCGATGACGAGGAGGATGACGAAGATTAATCCTTAAATCGATTACACAATAATGGCATTCGGGCATTCCAGACCTTTTCAAGGGGCGAGGAATGCCTATTTTTTTTGGAGGTTAAAGATGATTATTTTACCCTTTGAAATCGCTCCCCCTAAACGCTCTATTGACGATCTGGAGTTGATTGAGGGATTGATTTGGATTCCAGAATTGCTCACAAAGACGCAACAACGGCGATTGCGCTACCATCTCGATCGCTCTCCTTGGCAAAGTCCCCCGCACTTACCGAACCACCATCGCCAGCAATGTTACGGTTGGGTAGAAAAGCCCCCGAGCGATCGCTCCGTGTTGAATCCCCAACGAGACTATCTCGGCACGTTACCCGACTGGTTGAATGGGGTATTGCGACGACTCGAGCCGTGGATGCCCCAATGCGACCAAGTTATTGCTATTCTGACAACGAGAGAGGCGAATTCGAGGGATTGCCTGCCTCCCGGACTGCATCTCGATTCTACGAGAAATTTCGATAATGCGATCTCTATGATTGCTCTCTCTCCTCTGGAATTGCGCTTTCGTCGTGGCACGAGAGAACCCGTTAAGGTAGAGTTAGATGCGGGAGATGCGCTGATAATGCGAGATGAGGCGCGATATAAGTGGTTGCATCAGGTAGTTTTTGACGATGCGATCGAACAATTGTTCTTGCCCTTTCGCCAGACGAAGATTGGGAGTCAGGGATAGGGCGATCGCTGGTAGAATGGAGGTCAACTTGTATCGGGCTAGTACGCAATGACAAATTGTCTTCACAGCGATAATTTAGCTATACATTTGCTAGCATGATAAAAGATTTCTGTAGTCACTATAGGCAAACCGCAGATTTCGATTAGAATATCTCTATCCCTCCTCGCCCAACTCGAGGCCAGATTCAACAGTTGAAGGTAACTATGGTTACAGAAGACAACGCGACAATTCAATTCACTTTCGGGCTTGCTGGAGAAGAAGTTGAAGACGAGGAACGGCTCGAATTTGCTAGAAACCTACTGTGGGAGTTACGAGGCCTTGACGAGGTGGAGAAAGCAGAGCGAACCGAGGATTTAACACCAGAAGTCGGTAGCAAACCCGGTTGGGCAACGTTAATCGGAGTGCTGACTGCTGAAGTGAACTTCAAAAATTTCAAGGGATTTTTGGGATTCTTGGGCGATTACCTCAAAGACCAACCAATTGAGGTCAGCGTTAAAGTGGGAGATCACCAAGTGAACTTGAAAGTAGGAAGTTCTCGAGAGTTAGCCGAAGTTGAGAAAACGGCTATGAACTTAATAGCTGCCATGAGTGGAGAAAGTAATGTCGAGGAAGATAGCACTGCTCATCGGAGTTAGTAAGTATGGTGAAGGGATTCCTGCTCTCTCTGCCCCTCCCAATGACGTGATCGCAATGGAACGGGTGCTGAAGAATCCTGATTTGGGAGGGTTTGATGAAGTTGAAACGCTGATCGATCCCGATTTAACTGTCATGCAAATTTCGATTCATCGGCTGTTTGGCGATCGCGCTAAAGACGATCTGGTTTTGCTGTTTTTTTCGGGTCATGGTATTACCGACGATAGCAACCGCTTGTATTTTGCCACCAAAGGAACGTCGAAAAACGTCTACAAAGCCACTTCTGTTTCTGCGAGTTTCGTGCAAGATGTTTCTCGAGAAAGCTACGCCAAGCGACAGGTGATCGTCCTTGATTGTTGTTATAGCGGGGCGTTTGCGGAAGGTTGGCAAGTGAAAAGTGTGGGATTAGATTTGAAAAGGGAACTCGGTGCGGAAGGGCGAGTAGTGCTGACTTCTTCAACAGCAACGCAAACCTCCTTTCAGCAGGATGGTGCGATGCTTTCTCTTTATACACAATACCTCGTTGAAGGTCTTGAAACTGGATCGGCTGCTTGCGATGGAAAAGCTATGATTTACGCTCGTGAACTGCACGAGTATGCCAAGAGAAAAGTACAAGAAGCCAAACCGAAGCAAAAACCGGCTATTATTAGCGATCGCGAGGGTTACGATATCCTGTTAAGTCGAGCCTGTGTTAATTTGTCTCAAGATTGGGGAAATTCACCTGATATTTCTAGCTTCTTTGGTCGAACTAAAGAACTGGATATTTTACATAATTGGATTATTGATGAAGGTTGTCGTTTAGTTTCTATTGTTGGCATAGCTGGTGTTGGAAAAACTAGATTACCAATTAAACTTGGCAAAGGTGGTATTGGGAAAACTGATTTGTCACTAAAGTTCGCAAAATCTATTCAAAATAAATTTGAATATGTCATTTGGCGTTCCTTGTTAAATGGACCATCAATTACTGAGATTTTAAAGGATCTGATAGTTTTTTTCTCTAGTACAAATAAAGACATTTTATCCTTGAATATAAAAGAGCAAATTGATTTGTTAATCCAATGTTTAAAAAATAATAAATGTCTAATTATTTTAGATAACTTTGAAACCATCTTAAGTTCAAATACAAAAAAAGGAGGATATAGAGACGGATATCAAGAATATGGTTACTTGTTAAAACAAATAGCAGAAATCAATCACAAAAGTTGTCTATTGATAACCAGTCGAGAGAAGCCTCGAGAGATAGCGTTAAAAGCAAGTCAACTTTGCTTGGTTCGATCTATTGACTTAAAAGGACTTGATGAAACAAATGGACGAAAGATATTTGAAAAAATTGGTAAATTTTATGGTTCAGACGATGATTGGAAGCAGTTGATAGAATTTTATAATGGGAATCCTTTGGCACTGGAAATTATTGCTTTACACATTCAATCCATTTTTTCTGGAGATATTTCTGGCTTCCTTGAAAATGGTTTACAAGTTTTTGGTGAATTAGAAAACTTATTGGATTGGCATTTTAATCGTTTATCAAATCTAGAAAAAGAAGTTTTTTACTGGCTTTCTATTAATCGAGAACCTGTTTCTTTAATGGACTTAAAATCTGATTTATTCTTATCAAAATCCAAGAATAAAGTTGCTGAGACAATGCAATATCTTAGTCGTAAAATTCCTCTTGAAAAAGTCAACAATAAAATCACATTACAACCTGTTTTAATAGAGTATCTCAATACTAGGTTGATCAAAACAATAGTTGAAGAAATAGGCAGCAAAAATATTTCCGTTCTAAATACCCATAGTTTAATGAAAGCCAATTCAAAAGAATATGTTCGAGAATCTCAGAAACGCTTTATTTTAAAACCTATTATTGATGAATTAGTTGAAGTATTTGGTGATAAAAATCTAGCAATTAATAACTTATACGAATTAATTTTAACTCAAAAGAAAAATAACAAGAAAGTAATGCTTGGTTATTGTGGTGGAAATCTTATTAATCTAATTACTTTTCTTGAGAAAAACATTAAAAACTATGATTTTTCTAACATGGCTATTTGGCAAGCTCATTTGCAGGAGGTGACTTTACACAATGTTGATCTATCTTTTTCAGACCTATCTAAATCAGCTTTTACAGAAACATTTGGCAGTATTTTTTCAGTAAATTTTAGTCCTAATGGAAAACTCTTAGCAACCAGTGATACAGACGGGGAAATTCATTTATGGCAAGTTGAGGATAATCAAAAAATTTTGATTTTTAAAGCACATACTAACTGGATATGGTCAATTAGGTTTAGTCCTGATAGCACAATGATAGCAAGCGGTAGTTCCGATCAAACGGTTAAGTTATGGGATGTTTCTACAACACAATGTTTGAAAACTTTTAGAGGGCATAGTGGAAGAGTTCACTCTGTAACTTTTCATCCTAATTCTCCAATGTTAGCAAGTGGATGTGCTGATACTTCCATTATTTTATGGGATATTAAAACAAGTAAGATTTTAAAACAATTGCAGGGACATTCTAATGTAGTAACATCAGTTGTATTTAGTCCAAATGGTGATTTTTTAGCTAGTGCTAGTAATGATTGTAGTGTTAAATTATGGGATGTTAAAACAGGTGATTGTGTAAAAATAATGCAGAAACATATTGATACAGTAACATCAGTTGCTTTTAGTCCGAATAGTAAATTTTTAGCTAGTGCTAGTGATGATTGTAGTATTAGATTATGGGACATTGCAACAGGTGATTGTATAAAAATAATGAAAAAACATACTCAACCTATCAAAGTCATTGAATTTGACAAAAGTGGAAAATTGTTAGTCAGTGGCAGCAATGATACAACAATAAAAATTTGGGATGTAAACCAAGGAGATTGTATTAAGTCGCTTGAAGGGCATAATAATTGGGTAAGATCATTATCCATAAATTCTAATAAAAAAATCATAGCAAGTGCAAGTGTTGACCAAATGATAAAAATATGGGAGATTAGTAGTGGAAAATGCCTTAAAATCTTCAAAGGCTATACTAATGGAATAAGGGCTATTGCATTGAGTCAAACTGATAATATTTTTGCAAGTGGAAGTGAAGATCAAACAATCAGAATATGGGATTTTAACACTGGTCAATGCCTTAAAATTTTAAAAAATGAAAATTGGATATGGTCAGTAGCATTTAGCACCGATACTCAACTTTTAGCTAGCGGTAGTGCAGATCGAAAAATAAAATTATGGAATGCTAAAACCAGCGAAATTGTCAAGATTATGAAAGGACATGAACACTGGGTTTGGTCAGTGGTATTTAGTCCCACTGATCGAATTTTAGCCAGTGCTAGTGAGGATATGACAGTTAGATTATGGGATATTGATACTGGTGAGTGTATCAATATTTTAAAAGGTCATACGAAATGTGTCTGGTCAGTCATATTTAGTTCTGATGGTCAATTCATAGCAAGTGGAAGTCAAGATCAAACAATAAAAATATGGGAAGTCAACACCGGAAAGTGTCTCAAAACTTTAGAGGGTCATAGTAATTGGGTAAGATCGATCGTTTTTAGCCCATGTAATCAAATGATAGTTAGTGGAAGTGCTGACACAACAGTAAAAATTTGGGATTTTAAAACGGGAGTCTGTATAGCTACTTTGGAAGGACATAAAAATGGAGTTAGGTCGGTTGCTTTAAGTCCTGATGGTAAAATTTTAGCTAGTGGAAGTGCTGACACAACAATAAGAGTTTGGGATTTTTATGAAAAAAAATGCCTAAATACTTTACTAGGACATACTAATAATGTTTGGTCGGTAGTATTTAGTAAAAATGGTCAATATCTCGTTAGTGGTAGCCAAGATGAGTTAATAAAAATTTGGAGTCTTGAAAAAGGAAATTGTTTACATACTTTGAGACCTATGAGACCTTATGAACATACAAATATCAGCAATATTTCAGGCTTGACAAATGCCCAAATAAGAATGTTAAAAAATTTGGGGGCAGTTGACAATAGTATAAATCTGAATATGAACAATTAAGAAGTCTTTCTCGTCGATGTTATTTATAGCTTCATTCTCCGATAACAAAACTAATTGAGTCGTGAATACCTCACAGACTGAAACCCTTGCTACTGCTAACTTGCTTGTTTATAGCTCAAATGGACTTGCTATAACAGGTTAAACGCATCTTATAAGTATATCAAAAAATACAGCAATCAGGCGTAATGCTAGAGAAGCTACCGTGAAGTGCCAACAGAGGAGATGAAGTTCCGATTTTGGATTTGGACTCGGAACAATGACTATTTTTGGGGTGAAAAATCGAACATTTGAACCTAAAATCGTTCAAAAAGTTCCGATTCTTTGCGTTCTCGGAATCTATGCAGAATCTCGATGTAACGAATTGTTAACCTCTGAAACCGCAAAGGCTTCACGGGTGTTGGCACTCGGTGACACGTTCCCTAGCATTGGGCGAATCAATTCGATTGTGGCGCCCAAACTCTACAGCCTTGCTATTGTCTATATCTATAGTTACATGGTTATTAAACATCAGAAGAGAATCTGGTTTTTGTGCAACCCAAAAATTCATACATTTTGATTTGAGAAGAAACTGAAATCTGAAATCAGGAGTTTTTTTGTTACAATTTATACATTAGATGCGTTTAACCTGTTCTCTCGAATTTACAAAACTTTACATTATGTTCGATCTTACACATATCACCACACTATTAAAGACTGAAACCTTTGTCTAGCAAGCGTTTTATGTTTAGTTGGCACTTCAAGATAAATTTGCTATGGTGGAGCAATCAAGCACACATGGATCAAAATAATGATGAAAGGAAATTTTCACGAAACACTTGAACACTCTAAAGAATTTCATATTCATATTGATGGTCATTGGATATCCCAAAGTTTTGAGAATTTCCTTGTGAAAAATCATGACTTCATCATTTCTAACTTTCCCGGTCATCCTGAAGGAATTCCTCATTATGAACCTGTAAGACATCTTACAAAAAAAATTAAAGTAGGAAAAAAATTTCATGAAGTTTTTGATTCAATTGAAAATTATTTAGAAACTAATCCGAAATCTATTGAAGGATACATTGAAGGTGAATATGTTCCTGTTGATATTGATATCTCAGAAAAAGACTTTAATCCTGAAATAGAAATACCTTGTCAATTTCAACTAACGTCTCTTACACTAGGAACATTTCGCGAAGATGAAATTCATATAACCTTATCTCGGGATGAATCAGATGCAAAATTAATTGATTCTTTAAGAAGGATGGGTTTTTTCTCTGCATATGCAAAAAAAACTTATGGTGCTGCGGAAGTTTTAACTGTTCAAGGAACATATAAACAAATTCAAGAAATTTTACCAAAAATTGTTACTTATTTGGAACAAGCAGGAGGAGCAGTAAAATGCAGTGTTAAAGAAGAACGAATTGTGCGATGGTGGCTAAGTTCTTCGGAGCTTAGTTTACCTCCCGTACTTGAATCAGTGAATCAACCCATTTTTCTACCGCAAGAACAGTTAAATTTAATATTTGCTTAATATTCACCTCAAGTAAGGTCAGTAACGGGTTTTAGTTAGACTGCTCTCTAAAACCCTAATGCTTGTACTTTAATTCTCTACTTATTAAAATATCACAAATTGAATAACGAGACGCGATCCCATTTCCCCTACTAACCCCCTTAAAAACTATCCAACCGAATTCGCTTCTCTTCAACCCTTCGCATCTCCTTCCCATCCCAACAGACCTGCATCCGACGCAGAGCCATTTCCCCTTCCAATTGATTGATATCCAGCTTGAGGGGTGACAAGCAAGCTATAAAGCCGATTTTATAAGGGTTAGAGCGTGCAGTCCTTTCTGAAAATAGAGACGCTTATGAGATTTAAGATTCATCAAAAGAGTGGCAAGGTCTGACCAAAGTT
>NZ_JAYGHV010000426.1:0-9451 GCF_034932145.1 Spirulina sp. 06S082
ATTCCCAACCCCCGAGGTAGAGAATAGCGACAACTAAGGCAGAAAGCACGAGGTTGATATAAGAACCCACATAAAAGAGTCCAAAGCGCATTCCCGCGTATTCTGTTTGATATCCTGCTACTAATTCTTCTTCGGCTTCGGGTAAATCGAAGGGAAGGCGTTCGCATTCAGCGAGGGCGGCGATCCAGAAGATCGCAAAGCCGATGGGCTGTCGCCAAATATTCCAACCGAGGATGCCATAACCGGACTGCTGTTGGACAATATCAATAGTGCTGAGACTGTTGGACATCATGACTACAGCTAATACGGATAAGGCGAGGGGAATTTCGTAACTAATTGATTGAGCCGCCGCCCGTAAACCTCCTAAAAGAGAATACTTATTGTTAGAGGAGTAACCAGCCATGAGGAGGCCGATGGGGGCGATGCTGGAGATAGAAATCCAGAGAAAAATGCCGATATCGAGATCTGTAATCAGAAGATTTTGTCCAAAGGGAATGATGAGATAGGACAAAATCACGGGAATAACCACCAAAACCGGACCGAGGGTAAATAACCAAGGATCGGCTTGGGCGGGAATGATATCTTCTTTAAACACGAGTTTCAAGCCATCGGCGACGGGCTGTAGGACTCCGAGGGGTCCTGCATATTCTGGACCGATGCGCTGTTGGGCGGCGGCGGAGATTTTCCGCTCTAACCACACTGTGACTAGGACCCCAACGACAGAAGCGATGAGAACTAATGTCATGGGAATGGGTATCCAAAGGGCTTTGGCTGCTTCTGAGGACAGTCCCAAGTCCGTGAGGGTTTGAATAAAACTGCCTTGTAGGTCGATTCCTGAGTTCATTGAGCGATCGCGATCGTGATAGTTGGACGGCGGGATTTTAATAATCCAGCTTTAGAAAAGTCGATTCTCCGATCTTAGAATACCTTAGACTCAGATTTTTGTAGAGATTCTCAGGGATAGATTTAAGACCGCGCCAATAATGTAGAGTCCGCGATCGCCTCGAGGATCTAAGTACAGGGCAAAAACTGGAGAGAGTCAAGAAAAGCATCAAACTTGTGGTCAGGATTGGTGAAAATGTTGCCATAAACCCGTCTTCATTGCCCAAACAAAAGCAATAGCCAGTAAAGCTAAAAGTTTAGAGAGACGATGAGAGTCAGTGAAATGAGTTGATTCAAGACAAAATCCGCGAGTTTTCAGAGCAGCGAACAGAGTCTCAATTCCCCAACGACGAGCATAGTTAGACAAAGATATTCTAAAAAAGGGTGGTATTCAGAGTTTTTAATTAAGTTTTGTTGGCATCCATACATTAACTTTTACCTCCTTTTTTTAGGATATCAAATTATTGTAAATCCATCAATCTTTTGCTAAAATAGATTGTCAAAGATGCAGGCGAATAAATGCGCCGTGTCGCTCTCTTAATTGATTGGATATGCTGAGGTTTCCTCAGCATCTCTCAACCGCTTTTCTACCCCGCTCTAAAGAGCGGTCGGGTCCCGCGTCGGTGAAAGACGCAAGGGAATGCTGACTAAGAGAGACGGGGCTATCAATCTCCCGATTTTTTCTCGTATAAATCCTCGTATAAATCTATGACTACTGCGATCGCACGAACGGGAATTAGTTTTAACGAATTCATCAACTGCTATGGAGATGATAAAAATTATGAGTTAATCGATGGAGAGTTAATTGATATGGAACCCACAGGTCTGCACGAACAGGTTGGTGCTTTTGTGAGTCGCAAACTCAACGTCCAAATCGATCTTCTTGACTTACCTTATTTTATCGTTCATTGTTGCTTGCTCAAACCTTTGGGAATAGCAACGGCCTTTAGACCCGATATCATGGTACTGGATGAGGCAGCGCTATCTCGAGAACCACTTTGGACGCGAGAACCGATTATTACAATGGGGACAACAGTAAAGCTGGTTGTAGAAGTCGTTAGCACTAATTGGCAGAATGATTATGCTCGTAAATACGAAGATTATGAAGCCTTAGAAATTCCCGAATATTGGCTGGTCGATCATTTAGGACTCGGGGGTAAATACTATATTGGCAGTCCCAAACAACCCACTATTACTCTTTGTCGATTAGTTGACGGAGAATATCAAAAAACTATATTACATTCTGGCGATCGCATTCAAACCCCCTTATTTCCCGACCTCGATCTTCCCTGCGATCGGCTCTTTACCCTGGCAGAATCAGCATAAACTGTAGGTTGAATTGAGGAATCAACCCAACTCAACCTACAGATATTTACACCGGAATTATGTTCCCATTGTCCAGGAATTCATATACTCAACTTGTTCGGGAGTTAAAGTATCGATCGCAATGCCCATTGCTTGTAATTTCAAACTAGCAATTTCCTTGTCAATCTCTTCAGGAATGGAATGCAATCCAGGTTTTAATTTACCCTTATTTTTCACCAAGTATTCGCAAGCGAGGGCTTGGTTAGCAAAACTCATATCCATTACAGCACTGGGATGTCCTTCCGCCGCCGCTAAGTTGATCAAACGACCTTCACCCAAAACAACAACAGATTTACCACTGGGCATTTTGTACTCTTGAGTAAAGGGGCGAACATCCTTCACTTCCGTCGCTTTTGCACCCAAAGATTTCAAATCGATTTCGATATCGAAATGACCGGAATTACAAACGATCGCGCCATCTTTCATCACATCAAAATGTTCGGGACGAATGACGTGCTTATTCCCCGTGACAGTAATGAATAGATCCGCTTGGGGTGCAGCATCAGCCATGGGCATCACCCGGAAACCATCCATAACCGCTTCGATCGCGCGAGTCGGGTCTACTTCCGTAACGATAACATTTGCCCCCATACCCTTCGCCCGCATCGCCGCACCTTTTCCGCACCAACCATAACCGACAACAACAATGTTTTTGCCAGCGAGGAGAATATTAGTCGCGCGAATAATGCCATCGAGGGTAGATTGTCCGGTACCGTAACGATTATCAAAGAAATGCTTAGTATCCGCATCATTCACATTCATCGCGGGGAAGGAAAGCACCCCATCTTTGAACATGGCTAAAAGACGGACGATCCCTGTAGTGGTTTCTTCCGTGGTTCCGATCAGGTCTTTGAGTTGGTCTTGACGTTCTTTAACAATCGTTGCCGTAACATCGCTACCATCATCGATAATGATGTTGGGGCGATGATCGAGAGCGACCTGGACGTGGCGACCATAAGTTTCATTATCTTCGCCTTTAATGGCAAATACAGGGATATTGTAGTCAGCAACCAAGCAAGCCGCTACATCGTCTTGGGTTGAGAGGGGGTTGCTGGCAATCAATAGGGCATCCGCACCGCCATTTTTGAGGGCGATCGCCAGATGGGCGGTTTCTGTAGTGATGTGAGAACAAGCGACTAAACGAATTCCCGCGAAGGGCTTCTCTTTAGCAAACCGTTCCTGAATTTGACGCAAGACAGGCATCTCCCGTCCCGCCCATTCAATGCGCTGTTTACCTTTGGCGGCAAGAGCAATATCTTTGATTTCGTACTTAGGCTTTGTCAGTGTTGCTGCTGTCATTAGAGTTTTAATTACCAACGTCCATCTAGCCAATCTTAACCGATTGTTTTAAAAATTCCTCCTCTTAAGTTTGGGGAGGTTGTATTTTCGCAACAAATTAACTAGAGTGAAGTTAAAGAATCTTTGCACTCGATGAGGTAAAACGATCTTGTGAGTCAACATCAATTTGTTTCCGATGACGGTCAGCCCCCGCGACGAGGGCGATCGCAACGTTACGATCCCCAGGCGATCGCCAAATACTGCCGCTACAGACCTTGGTTAGTCTTCTGGCGAGCCTTCACTATTTTCTGGTATCTTGGTGGGTTTGTCCTCCGCTTTCTCCTCGATCGCTGGCGAAACGTTATCGAAAAAAACAAGTTGAGACGCGCCGCCGATTTGCGCCAAACTCTGACTCGGTTAGGAACAACTTTCATTAAAGTCGGTCAGGCTCTCTCTACTCGGCCGGATCTGATCCAAAAAGATTTTCTCGTCGAACTCGTTAAATTACAAGATCGCCTACCTCCCTTCAACAACGCAACGGCTTTCGCAATTATTGAAGAAGATTTGGGCCGTACTCCAGAGGAAATCTATCGGGAAATCTCCCCCCATCCCATTGCAGCAGCCAGTCTCGGACAAGTGTATCAAGCCGTCCTGCACAGTGGGGAAAAAGTTGCCGTTAAAGTACAGCGACCGAATTTACGCCCGACCATTACCCTCGACCTGCATTTAATGCGCTGGGCTGCCAGTTGGATCGCCCCCTGGTTGCCTTTAAATATCGGCCACGATTTAACTTTAATCGTTGATGAATTTGGAGCAAAACTATTTGAAGAAATTGATTACTTCAATGAAGCCCGTAATGCAGAAATATTTGCCACCAATTTTCGCGACGATCCCACGGTTAAAGTTCCGGAAATTTACTGGCGCTATACCGGTCTGCGAGTCCTAACTTTAGAATGGATCGACGGCTTTAAACTCACCGATACAGAAAGCATTGAAGCAGTGGGTGTAGATCCCAATGAAGTGATTAAAATTGGGGTTATTTCTGGACTGAAACAACTCCTGGAATTTGGCTTTTTCCATGCCGATCCCCATCCCGGAAACTTATTTGCCCTGTCCGATGGACGCATGGCTTATATTGATTTTGGCATGATGGATCAGCTAGATGAATATACCAAGGAAACCCTAGCCGCTTCTGTGGTTCATCTCATCAACCGCGATTTTTATCAACTGGCCGATGATTTTAAAGCACTGGGATTTTTAGCCTCGGATACCGATATTACTCCGATTATTCCTGCCCTAGAAAAGGTGTTGGGTAATGCCATGGGGGAAAAGGTGAAAGACTTCAATTTTAAAACCATTACCGATGAGTTTTCCGAGTTGATGTATGAGTATCCTTTCCGGGTTCCGGCGAAATTTTCCCTGATTATCCGATCGCTGATTACTCAAGAAGGATTAGCACTAACATTAGATCCCGAATTTAGCATTGTTGAAATTGCTTATCCCTATGTTGCACAACGATTGCTCCGAGGGGAATCTCCGGCCATGCGTCGCCGCTTATTAGAAGTGCTGATTCAGGATGGGAAATTTAAGTGGGAACGATTGGAAAATATGCTGGCGATCGCGCAAACCGATGGCAATTTGAACCTTCTTCCGACAGCACAATTGGGGTTACAATATCTTCTTTCTGAAGAAGGACGCTATTTAAGACAGCAAGTCTTATTGGCGCTGACAGAGAACGATCGCCTACACACCCAAGAAGTACAGCGACTTTGGGACTTAGTGAAAGATGAGTTTCAACCCCATCGCATTTTTGATGTCGCTTGGAATACCATTAAGGAGATTTCCAGCGAACAAGTTACAGCTTTAATGACCTTGGGGCATGGGAAATGATAGAATAATTCAGTGAATCTTTGAGCCTACGGGGATTTCAGTAATTTTATCAATCCTAGTGGTTGGGAAATCTTCCAAGGCTTTTATTGACTGAATTTACCAACGGAACAGATTCGTTCTATTTAACAAACGCAACACGGGAGATTATTTCATGAACAAAGGGGAACTAATAGATATGGTGGCTTCCCGGACCCAAGTTACCAAGAAAGAGGCTGATGCAATCATTACTGCCATCATTGAGACGATCATGGAGACTGTCGCCGAGGGAGAAAAGATAACTCTTGTCGGATTTGGCTCTTTTGAAGCTCGCGATCGCAAGGAACGAGAAGGACGCAATCCCAAAACGGGGGAAACCATGCTGATACCTGCGACTAAAGTTCCCGCTTTTTCACCGGGTAAAAAATTTAAAACTGAAGTAGCTTCTAAAAAAGCTGCTGCGGCTACCGACGAAACTTAATTTCCTGTCCCCCGATGAGCGAGATTTCCCAGAGACCCAAGCATGGGGGGAATCTGAATTGGGCTGCTGCGATCGCCGATTGTTCTGCCGATACGATCTTGGATTTTTCGGCCAGCATCAATCCTTTGGGTCCTCCCCAGAGTGCGATCGCCGCAATTCAAGGCAGTTTGACTTCCCTTTCGAGCTATCCCGACCCCCAATATCATCAGCTACGCTCAATTCTTGCTCAATGGCACGATCTCCCCAAGGATTGGCTCTTACCGGGGAATGGGTCTGCGGAATTGCTGACTTGGGCTTGTTGGGAACTCGCTCGCCAGGAAAAGGTCGTTTTGTTAACTCCTGCCTTTAGCGATTATCAGCGCGGTTTACAGGCTTTTTCTGCCAATGTGGAACAGCATTCTCTGATGGAAAGAGGAGAATTTTCTTTTTCTCTCTTTCCTCTTTCTGGGTCGAGAACGAGTAAAAGGGGATTGTTATTAAATAACCCTCACAATCCTACGGGCAAACTTTGGTCAATTGACGAAATTTTGCCCCTTTTAGATTGTTTTGAGGTTGTGGTCATTGATGAAGCCTTTATGGACTTCCTCTTGCCCTCACAGCAACAAAGTTTGCTGGGGTATATTCAAGATTTTCCTCACTTAATTATATTGCGATCGCTGACAAAATTTTACAGTTTGCCTGGGCTGCGTTTGGGTTATGCCATTGCCCATCCCGATCGCCTACAACGGTGGCAAAAAATGCGCGATCCTTGGTGTGTCAATGTTTTGGCTGCAGCCGCAGGAGAGGCTGTGTTAGGCGATCGCGCATTTCAACGGCAAACTTGGGACTGGTTGACCCCCGCACGGGATTTTCTTTATCGCAGTTTAAAAGCATTACCGGGTCTCGATCCAGTGATGGGAGCCGCCAATTTTTTGTTAGTGAAAAGTCAATATTCTTGTTCTCAATTACAATTACAATTATTAAAGCACGATAAAATTTTAATTCGAGATTGTTTGAGTTTTCCTGAATTAGGCGATCGCTATTTTCGTATTGCTGTTCGTTCTGCTCCAGAAAATCAACGCTTGGTTCAGGCATTATCCCTGGTGATAAAGACATAGAGAATAGGAGAATATCAACCTAAAATCTGCCACTATTATAATTCTTGTGAAATGTCTGGCGAATACGATTTAGTTATTATTGGGTTTACTCCTGAAGGGATTTACACTGCTTTAAACGCGGTATCTCTGAATGCTCGTGTTGCTTTGGTTTCTCAAAATTGTCAAGGAGAGAATCTTGCGCTTTATCGCTACAGTTTGAGGGAGATAGGTCGGTGCTATAAGGAAGGGAAAAATGCGGCACAATTTGCTATTTCTGGACAGATTAATGAGATTAATTTAGAAACTGAGATCGCAAGGAGGGAAAGCGCGATCGCGACTATTGCGGAACAAAATTCTCCTGCTATTTTAAGTGCTGCGGGAGTTGATTTTATTGAGGGAATGGGGGAGTTTTGTCGCCGTCCCCAATTAGCTTTTATCGTTGCTGGACGAAAACTGCGATCGCGTTCTTACATTGTAGCAATGGGAACTCGTCCTCGTCTTCCCGAACTGAAAAGTTTACAGGAAGTTGGCTATTTAACCGCCGATCTTCTCTGGCGATCGCCTACTTTACAACAATTGCCACAAAATTTAGCAATTCTTGGGAATACGTTTTTCGCATTAGAACTGGCTCAAAGTTTAGTACGTTTAGGAAAAACGATTACTTTGGCGATCGACACCCGAATTTTACCCCAAGAAGAACCAGAAGCGGCTCGTTTAATTCAAGCACAATTAGAGGGAGAAGGTATTGAGCTTTTAACCGATAGTCCCGTCACGCAAGTTAAGAAAATCCCACCCAAAAAATGGCTTCAAGTTGGCGATCGCGCCATTGAAACCGATGAAATTATTTGGGCTGCTGGTTGCCAATGGAATTTAGAGGGTTTGAATTTAGAAGCATTTGGAATCGATCCTGCGAGTCCAAATATCAACCCCAAGTTACAAACTTGTAATTCGCAAATTTATATTTGTGGTAGTATTGAGGACGAATTGAAATTATCTTCTCGCTCTCAATATGAGAGTGATATTGCGCTGCATAATGCCCTTCATTTTTCTACTTGCAAAGGCGATCGCGATCGCCTTCCCCATGCTGTCTTCACCGATCCCAATTTAACGAGAATTGGTCTAACAGAAGAGCGGGCAAAACAGAAATATGGAGAAAAAAATATTGTTGTTTATCATCGTTATTTTAAACAAGTTTCCCTGGCTCTTCTCAGGGAAGAAACAACTGGTTTTTTGAAAATTATACTCAATCGAAAAGGTGCTATTTTAGGAGCAACAATTGTCGGTTCTCAAGCAACAGAATTAATTAATTTATTAACTTTAGCCAGACAAAACCAGATTAGTATCGATCGCTTGGCTGAACTATACCCCATTTCCCCGAGTTTTTCGGAAATAATCTGGCAAACTGCTAGAGATTGGCAGCGCGATCGCCTCACAAAAAACCCATCAAAAAACTATATTCGCCATCTTTGGCTTACCCTATGTCGTAGGAATTAACTTATCTTTTTGAACCTATTTGCATCAAAAATATTTTGATTTCACCGTTTATAATTTCAAAAATAGCACTCATTGGGTTTAATATAGATGAAACCGAGATGTTTAACTTCTAGAGTGATGCAAAATGAATCACATTAAATTCTTTTTAGTGCAATGAATCCCGAAAAACACAAGCGTTTTTTAGTTTTGCTGGAAAAAGCCCAAATCTACTTCAAATCTGAACGACAACTCGCCAGACAACTCAATGTTCCCAATAGTTATTTAATTCGTTGGAAACAAGAAAAAGGGAGTCCAGATATTGAAGTTCACGAACGTTTAGCCTCCCTTTTAGGGCTGGACATGAACACTTATAGCGCCAAACTCAACGGCCATTCTACCAATCCTTTTGAAACTTGTCTCGAACTCCTGCAAAAAAATAGTGCGGCTCCCTCGGATTTGCCCAGATTGAGTTTTATCGCGCAAATTTCCTTAGAAAAATCCCAAGAACTCTATAGATATCCGGTTTTAGGCGATTTACCTCAACATCTGCGCTTAATACAGCTACTCGAGGGGGCGATCGCCATTTTAGGAATCGACGAAATTCAGCAACGCACTCAACAGGAGGATAGTCCCATTAACTACCAGACCTTTCAAGCGATTCGCAAAGGACTCCTTGCTGTAACCGACCCAGATTTATTGGGGGATCTGATCGCATTACTCGATCCTAATTTGGAAATTTTTCCCAAAGAGCGATGGCTGAAAGTTTTAGAGCCTTCTGAGATTAAGGATTTTTAGACCTACCAAGTTTATCAAAAAACTGGGTTTAAAACCCCGTCCTTTAGCGGGGCGGAGGACGGCTTTTTAGAGATGTAGCACCAAAAATCATTTGTGATAGAATAAAAAATAGGAGGTGAATTTTAAATGTATGGATGTCAACAAAATTTGATTAAAGATTCAGAAAATCTATCATTTCTCGAATACCTTTGTACGACAGCGAATAAATTAATCAATTGTGGAATTTATTTGGCTC
>NZ_JAYGHV010000427.1:0-9368 GCF_034932145.1 Spirulina sp. 06S082
CCGCCATCACAGTCAATCCTTTGACTTGCAACCGTCCGACAGTGCCTTCCGAGAGGATGCCATCCTCCTCATCAACAATGCGAAGGGAGACCCCAGTGATCGGCGTTCCCACCTCAACAAAACTATCTTCGTCTTGACTGGAATCTAGGGAAAAGCGATGGGAGTGAACGATCCCCGAACAAGTCTCTGACATTCCATAACCCGGACTGACTGCCGTTGGTTTCAGTCCGTAGGGAATCAACTGTTGTAAAAAGCGCCGTGTTGTTTTGCCTACAACTGCTTCTGCGCCATTTCCCATCCACCGGAGACAGGATAAATCCCAAGAATAGGGAGAATTTTGGGCGGCTTCAACGCGATCGCTCACCAATCCATAGGCAAAGTTAGGTGCCCAAGTTGCTGTTACCCGATAGCGATCGATGAGATCGAGCCAAGTCAAGGGATTTTTCAGGATGAGTTCCTTCGCAACCTGAATCTGTGAACACCCCAGATAAATCTCTGTAATGTGAAACATCACCAAACTAGCAACGTGTGCTAAAGGCATCCAATTCAAGGTAATATCATTCGCGCCTAAGTGGTTTTTTGTAGCCATCCCGCAGGCACTCACCTGCACGTTCTGATGGGTCAACTCGATCCCTTTTGGCGTTCCCGTGCTCCCCGAGGTTAAGAGGAGTAAGGCAAGATCGTCAGGGTTGGGGCGCGGTGGTGGGTCTTGGGGAAATGTTTCTGGCGATCGCAATCCCTTATTTCGCAATTCTTCAAGGGTGAGTAACGCGATCGCTGATGAAAATAATCCCGACTGGCGATCGCTTTGTTTTCTCTCTAGCTCTCGAGCGATCGCGGGACTCAAGCGATCGTCTGCGAGAACGATCGGGTTTTCGAGCAATTCAAGGGCTGAAAATAGGGGAGCAGTAGGATTTAATCCCGGTGAAGGTGTGAAAGGTACGGGAACGCAACCGTTCAAGATGCAACCCCATAAGACCGCCAGCAAATCGGTATTTTGTGACAATTGCAAAATCGCCAAAGTACCGGTTGCGACTCCTGCTAATTGAAGCCCCCGAGCGATGCCCGTTGCATCATCCCACAGGTTGCGATAGGATTGTACCACCTCAGTTCCATCTTCAGACAAATGGTAAATCTTCGCATCAGTTTGAGCAACTCGATACAGAGCCTCTGCCAAATGTGTAGGAAAGTCTGCTGGAGTAAAGAATTTGGCCCCATGGGCGATAGCCTCTAATTTCATTGATTGTTGATTGTTGTATCTCAAACCCTAATATCAAGCATCCCATAAATGTAGCGACCCGCAAACATAAAGAAGTAGAATAACAGTGGAATCCCCAAACCAACTGCTTTCGCTTCGGTGTCCCTAAAAAGAGCTTTGCCAAGTTCTCTAATGATGGAGGCGTAATGGCATGGGTTTTACAGCACCAAGATTTGTTCTTGCCTTCGCCTTCCTTAATGGCTCTAAATTCCACTTCGAGGACTCCCAAAGAGCGCCATCGATCGCTTTTGCCACTATATTCCACCTTGCAGTAGTCGGCAAAGGTTTTCTCTAAGGCGCGATAGTATTCTTCTCTGGCTGATTTAAACGACCAGAGGGAAACATTCTTAAAGCGCACGACGATGGGGACTTTATGCAAGGGCTGGTTTTTGGGATTCAAAAAGACTAAGGCGTGTTCCGAGCAAACTTCTTGAGTTTTCTTGTCGAGATTGTGACGGCAATCTTCGTACAATCCGATAAACGTTCCCGCACGTTCGTTATTTTTTTCGATATCCTTCCAGCGCACGTATTCGGGGACGAAAGCGAGGACGAGGACGCGAATTCTCTCCAGAAATAAGCCCGTCACTTCTTCAGTCAGTTCGACTGTCGTTAACTCTTCTTCCGGCGGTATCGCTTTCCATTCAGCTTTGAGCAATTGATCGAGAGGAATCAAAATGCCTGCGGGTTTGCCATTGATAACAATGCCGTAAGGGAGAGAAGGTTTGCGGGTTTCATTGTACTTGGGATCGAGAAGTTCGGAATCGATTGGGAACGATCGCTGCTTTGTAGTTCTAACCATTTCCATGTTATTGCAATATCCCAGTCTGCAAGGCGATAGCCCCCTACAGAAAGCTCTAAAAGATATTTTTCCTGCTTTCTGGAACGGTAAAGTTACGCTAATAATACCAATTTCCGAAAGTAGCTAGATGGTCAAAACTCTACCATTAAAACACATCAATCGCTCAATTTAACTCAGTCTTTTGTTACTTTATATAAATGGTATAACCGATGAATAAAACTGTCTTTTTCGCCCAAACGCCGACCTCTGAAAATCGTCCTTTAATTAACATTGACATTCGTGGATTGATGGGACAATTTTTAACCGTAGAAGGGTTGGGAATGCTGGGAATATTTCTCTTCTTGCTGCTCCTCTCTAAAATGACCGATCGCAAGGGCAAGCTCACATCAGGGCGCTTGGTGGGGACGGGCGATCGCCTCAAAGCTACGAATCTTGCTCTCCAACAAATGAGGCAGAAAAAATGCCAGCCCGTTACTTTATGGAGCGGTACGCCCAACTATTGGTTGGGCAAATCCTTCAAAAGTGCGATCGCACGGCTGCAAACGCTGTTGGGGGCATCTCCGAGTTTGTGGTTTCCCAATGCCGAACGAGGCATTTTGGTCATTGGCGCACCGGGATCGGGGAAAACGTTTAGCGTTATCGATCGCCTCATCGAAAGTTCGTTTCAGCAGGGATTTAGTACAGTAATTTACGATAAAAAGGGAGACCAGATGAAGTTGCACGCCCCTCTTGCCGCCCGCTACGGTTACGAGGTGAGCGTTTTAGCGCCTGGAGAACCTTATAGTGGGGTTATCAATCCTCTAGATTTTATGCGAGACCCCCAAGATGCAGTCATGGCGGGACAAATCGGGCGGGTCATTGCCAATAATGCCGATTCGGAACAGGGCAAAAGCAATGAATTTTTCAAGAATGCCGGGGAAATGATGGCTAAAGGATTGGTACAGCTTGCCAAGTTCAGTCAGTATCCCGATCTGGCAATGGTTTACGCCTTCATTCAACTGCCTGATTTCGTCCATCGCCTCGCCCATTCCGTTTATCGTCCCGATGGCCACCCCCTGAAAATGGATCGATGGATTTCGGCCAGTTTCTCTCAACTCCTCAGTGCTAAGGATGCCGAGAAAACGGTTGCAGGGATTAAAGCGACAGCTTCTTTTAAATTGCCTCCTCATTTCATTTTTGAATCGGTGAATTATTTATTCTTATTCATCACCTAATGGTTGGATATCCTCTACAAAATGGGGTGCAAATTTCCTCCAAAATTCTCTTCGAGGCTGTGATAAAGCAAACCATATTTTGATATGGGATTCATCGGCTGTGCAATAAATTCCACTTTTCTTTCTATATTTTTTTTCATCTTCCATATTGCTAATGATTAAAAGTTCCGCACCACATTTATAGCAGAGGACTTTTTTTCCTTCAGAATTCAAATTGATAACTTTTTGTATGTCTTCATTGTTACCATCATAGACAAATGTATTCATGATTTACTCCCAAAGTATTATTTATTTTTTTCATTATCTGTTGATGGAGATTGAGAATCTAATTTTTCTTTCTCTTTTGCTTCTTGCATGCGACGTTCAACCCTTCTCCAAAATTCTTGTCTACGTCCTGCTAATGTAAACCACATTTGAATATGAGTTTCATCAGTTGAACAATAAACTCCACTGGCTCTGCCATATTTTTCTTCTCCTTTTATACCAGCTATAATTAACAGTTTAGCACCACATTTGTGGCACAAAACTTCTTTTCCTTCTGCATTAAGTTCGAGAATTTTTTGTACATCTTTTGGATCTCCGTCAAATACAAAAGAATTCATTTATTTCTCCTGAATGCTCCTTTATTTTTTTTCATCATCATCTTTTTCCCATGCAGGAGGGCCAAATAGCTTCCGAAAATCTATCCGATCCTCTGCTGAAGCAATCCATTGACGTATATGAGACTCATCAACTGGGCAATAAATCCCACTTGGTTTCTTATATTTTTGTTTCTCTTTCTTACTAAGAATAATGAGGAGTTCGGCACCACATTTGTAGCATAATACTTTTTCTCCTTTTACACTTAAATTGATAACTTTCTGTGTGTCTTTATGATTCCCATCATAGACAAATGTATTCATGATTTACTCCCAAAGGGTTATTGATTTTTTTCATTATCTGTTGATGGAGATTGGGGCTCTAATTTTTCTAACAGATGAGGAGCAAACTCTTTCCAAAATCTTATTCTACGTGAACCTAAAGTAAAATGTATTTGAATATGAGATGGATCGGTTGGACAATAGATACCACTGCTTTTACCATACTTAGCTTCTTCTTCCACACTAGCAATGATTAAAAGCTCTGCGCCACATTTATGACATAATACCTTTTCTCCTTTGGTACTTAAATCTATTGCCTTTTGTAAGTCTTTTGAACTTCCATCATAAACGAATGTATTCATTATCGATACCTAAAGAGTAACTTTTCCAAAGTGGACGGTTGTCAAAACTATTATTAACTTAACATAATTTCTGAATTTTTCCTCTTTTTCAAAAAGGTGCTTTTTCTCCAAGGGGTAAAGTAGCGTAATCTCTAAGAACTGTGTTCCATATTTTCTTCAAATCTTCTACAGTTGGTTGTTTTCTGTTGACATATACCCACTCACTAATAAATGCTCGGTATTCTTCATATTTATTTCCCATAGGAAAACCTTCTGCAAATCTTTGAGCATGTGTAGCCTCATGTATTAGTGTTGATGCAATCAGTTCAGGGTTCAAATTATGATGTTGAACATAAATATCAATAGCTATAAAACTTCCGGGTGAATTACTTCCATATGTTAATCCAAATATAGGATTGCCGTTCTTTTCCCTAGGTACGTTAATAAAGTCAAGATTAACATTAATGTCAAGTTCCTGAAGTCTTGAATAAGCGCTTTGAACAAAAGGATCGTCTGATATTAATTCAGCCAAACTTCTTACAAGGTTTCTATTAACATAATCATCAACTTCGAGATTATAAAGAATTTTTGCAGCCCTATGAATTTTTTTAATTTGTTTTTGCTTAGTTGTCAGCTTTGCTACTTGTCCTACAACTGCTGGCACAACAATAGGAATTGTTGCAAAAGCCGCTCCAAAGGCAAGATCGGTCAGAAAATCTTTAAGGCCATAATCTCCTCGATTGATAGTCGCCGAGATAAGATAACTGTAGCTATCAAATTGTACAGTCGCCAGCGTATTGCGAATCTGTCGTGCTGCGGCAACTTCAGCCAAAGTAAATAACCCACTCGGATCGATATAATTAACAGGATTAGCATTTGCGTAGAGATATTTATGCAAAGTGACAGGTTCATCCAACCTTCCTTCATAAGTATCCCTTCTCGTAAATCGTCCTACACTCGGCTCTACTCAGAAAAAATATTCAGGAGTAGCCGTTTTATCCACTCTCCCATATTCATTGTCATAGTCAAGTCAGGTACTTTTTCCTCATAAATATCAATCTTTAAAATATCTTCTATCAAGAAGATAAGTTCTAGAATACCCCAATCTCGTGTTTGAAGACAACTGAATTCTCGGAAGCTATCATTAGGATATATTTTCTCAGGCGGAATTCCATAAAGCTCCCCTAGCATTGAGCGATACGCTCGAATTGTAGGTGCGATCAATTCAGACGGTAGTTCCAGTAATTCAATCCGAGCTATAAACTCTGCATCAGACAGAGAATTACGCTGCAATACTTGTTCTACTTTTTTGCGTCGATTGAAGCCAAAAAACATTGAAATCGTCTCATTGTGTCAGTTCGAGTCTTGAACTAGCGCATCTCAGAGTGAAAATCGGAAGTGATGAGATACTTTTCAGAAGAATAAAATAATGTTGCATAACAATATTTGGGATGGGGAATACCTGCTGTCATACTTACAACTCCACCAATGGCTATCAAAGCTGCGTAGTGATCTCCAAAACCACTCTCATAGTTATGTTGTCTATAGCTCTTGGCTATAACTTCTAGTTTAACATTAGATGGTATTTCAATATATTTATCGTCTATCTCAAGAGTTCCCGGTGGAAGTGCATCTACGATTTCTTCGGGAGAAGTTTGTTCCCAAAGAATATATAGCAAGTCACTCTGAATCTGACTATCTGGCAAGAAATCATCTAAATTTGGGTTATGCGATATATGGTTCATTTTCAATGTAATCCTTGTGGCAGAAATTCATCAAAAACAAGTATACCGTGTTCGTTAATTTTACCCAAAATACGTCCAGCACTATTATTGATTTTCAATTCGTGAGTATAGCCATTATGAGCTTTAGCAAGAATTTTAATTCCTTGCTTATTTTTTTTCGAGTCTACAAGTCCATTCCGAAGGGCTTGGATAAATTTCTTTTTGGCTCCAGTTCCAGCCCTTCTTTCTAAACTCTGAAATGTTGAACGTTTTATCCATACTCCTTTGAAAATTGATCCCTTCGTAGCTGCTCCGGGTCCGGGAGAAAGGTATCGCAACGAATCATCTGCTACCCCACTAAAAAATTTGAGAAATGATATGCCCTTGCTTTGAATGAGTCGTAGCCCAACTATCACACCACCCACGACAGCTAATGTCAATGTTGCCGAGTCATAAATCAGACGAGTCCTTGCTAAAGGATCGGAAGGACTTTCACCAATGTTGGGAGCTTGTGCTGGATCTGGAGCGATCACTGCACGACCCGTTTCGAGAGCCAGAGAAGATAAAATACCAAGAATAATGGTACGACTTAGAACACTATTTAGTGAAAATAAACCAGATGGATCGATCACATTAACAGGATTAGCATTTGCGTAGAGATATTTATGCAAAGTGACAGGTTCATCCAACCTTCCTTCATAAGTATCCCTTCTCGTAAATCGTCCTACTTTTGGGTCGTAATAGCGTTGCCTTAAATAATATTGGTCTAGATTGGGATCGTACTGTTCTCCAGCAAAGAGATAAGAATTAACCGTCGTCCCACTCGAATTTATCAAAGTCCCGTAAGCATCATAAGTATAAGTATCCGTCAGATTGCCACCTTCATTACTTAAAGCCCTCGTACTTCCCAAACCATCCACATGATAGAAATAATTTTCTCCTCCTCGCTGCTGAGAAATTAAATCCAATCCATACGCATAACTTGCATCTAACCGTCCTTCCTTATGCTCCTCTAAAACTTGAGCATAAGGGCGATTGGCATCAATTACATAATTCGTTTTAACTCCATTAACCATCGAACTCACTCGAATATTATTTTCATCATAGGCATAACTAATCATATCTCCATCCGGTGTTTCTACTCCAACGAGGCGATTTTCATCATCCCATGTATAAATCGTTTCTTCTGTATTATTTGCCAAGCGAGAAGTCAAGTTTCCATTGTTGTCATAATCGTAAATCGTTTCCCGATCGCCCTGAGTTTCTTGAACCAAAAGATTGTTCTCGTAAACATAAGTTGTCAACCCAACAAGAGAATCATCTTTAGACAATCGATTCCCCACTGCATCGTAGGTATAGGTAACAGTGCGACCATCTTCACTCGCATCAAAAGGATTGGTAATTTTTTCCTCTGTTACCCGATTTAACTCATCATACTCGTATTCTACTTTGCGACCCTGATGATCTATAACTTCCTCTCGATTTCCCACAGCATCGACTTTGTAATCGTAACTCGCTAACACTTCCAATTCTGCTTCTGTTGTCGGCTCTATCTTTACGGTCTTGATAATATCAATGCGTCCCAACTCATCATAAATAATCACTTCTGCCGTATCATTGGGAAATATTGTCTTCACTAACCGCCCTTCTTCGTAGCGATATTCTGTCATCCCTTCTGGAGTCGTCACCAATTTGAGCGTGCCATTATCGTTATACTCGTAAACGATGGTTTGATTGGGAGTTTTAACGGTTAATTGATTTCCATCGTAAACGTATTCGATACTCGCTCCATCTCCATCGATATAGAGACCTTCTGGGTCTTTCCGAGAAATCAATCGTCCCAATTCATCATATTTATAAATCGTCGTACCGCGATCGCTGATTACGGTTTCAGTTCGGGTCGTATCATCATAATTGAAAGTTACCGATGTTCCTGAAGCGAGAAATTCTTTACGAAGTACTTTGCCTGTTTCATCATTGTAGAAATATTTAATTTCATCGCCGTTAAAGTCTTTTACCGTTACTGAATCTTCTGCATCATTGTAAGTATAGGTGCTTGATTTACTTGTATCGAGTAGGGTTATTTTGGTAATGCGACCGAAAGGATCGTTATATTCGTAAGTCGTGGTTTGATTCAGAGCATCTGTGACACTTTTCAAGCGATCGTCTTCATCGTATTGGTACTCCGTGCGCCCTTTCTTGGCATCTATAACAGCCTTCAATTGACCGTCATCATAATACTCGTATTGCGTGACTTGGTTATTGCGATCGATGAAGCTAATTAGATTCCCTAACTCGTCGTAACTATTGCTCCATTGCGTCCCTTCTTCATAATAGGTTTCTGTTCGGTGATTTCCCGCTTTGTCATAGGTGTTGGTGATGTCATGGTTCTCGTTATAGCGGATTTCAATTGGGCGACCAATGGGGTCGTACTTGTACAGAACTTACGCAGTAACACCATATGTAGCGTAAAGTTTAAAAAAGAGCGAGCAGCAAACCCCAAAAATCAAAAATCTTGGTACAGAGCCTAAAAGAAGAGAAAACAGTCAAAGCAATTAAGCACTTAGAAACGGCTAAAGAGGAGGTGCAGGAAGAAGAGCCGGATAAGGATTTTGCTGCTAAGAGCTTGCAAAGAGCAACTAAAGTTCTTAAGGAGGCTGGAGAAACGGTCGAAGCAGGAACAGATCTCTGGCAGAAAGTTCAGCCTATTATCACGAAACTCCTTCCTTGGTTGGGTGTAGCTGCAAGTTTCTTTGTATAAGAGAATTAAGGGAATGAAGGAACATCCTCAACAAGAACCTGAACAGAGTTTGAATATCTCAGATGCCCTCCTTGAGAATATTCAAATTGCGGGAATAGCTGGGCATGATTTAAAGGTAACTCAAATTCAGAATCAGCACATTTACAAACAGATCGTGTCTGAGACCCAAGAGTTGCCAAAAACTGAAGCATTAGAAGAGGAGCTATTAGATAGATATTTAAGTTGGTTAGTTGAGCATAATCGCGAGCTAGAGCTGCCAAGTCTGCCTAGAAGAAAATATCACCCTGTAGAACTAGACACAGTATATGTTGCGTTACGTGGGGATTTATCTAATCCCCATGAACGAGCGCAAAGTCAGGCAATGCTGGAGCAACAGGCACGATTGATTGAGAATCTGCTTACAGAAAAAGA
>NZ_JAYGHV010000428.1:0-9262 GCF_034932145.1 Spirulina sp. 06S082
CAGGGGTGATACCGCCGATGAGAATGCCGAGAAGAATGGTGACAAGAGAAGTTACAGAAAGTAATTCTCCCGCATTGAGGACGCGCCAAAATTCCGCGATCGCCACCAACGCCGAGGCAGCACCTCCCAAACCATTAAAAATCCCCACCATTTGGGGCATTGCCGTCATTTCCACTTTATAGGCCGCGATCGCGCCAATGGCAGAACCGATCGCAATTCCCAGGATAATCACTTCATAGCTCAAAACTTGGCGATCGAGCATGGTTGCCACCACCGCCAGTAACATCCCAATCGCCGCAGATTGATTCCCCTGTCTGGCTGTAGCCGGGGAACCCAACTTTTTCAAACCCAAAATAAACAAAGAAGCGGCTACCAAATAGCTTAACTGAATGCCACTGGGCAAAAACTCATCAATATTCATGCTTTAACTTCCTTCTTTTTGAACATGAGCAACATCCGATCCGTGACCAAGAAACCGCCGACAACATTAATAGTTGCCAAAATAACGGCGACAAACCCCAAAATGACGCTGAGGGTTAAATCTTCCGAACCAGAGACTAAAATCGCACCTAAAACGGCAATTCCAGAAATCGCGTTTGCTCCAGACATTAAGGGGGTATGCAGGGTTGGAGGCACTTTATTAATCAACTCAAACCCGACAAACGAAGACAAAACAAACACGAATAAACAAGTAATTAACGTTGCTCCACTCATCAATAATCTCCTAATTGGTAATTGGTAATTGGCATTTAAACTTTGACGCTTTCCATGCCTAGAGCCGCTTTAACGCGATCGTTGCGAATTTCGCCAGCATGGGTGACGCAGGTGCGATCGATGATATCGTCGCTGAAATCGAGATTTAATGCCCCTTCTTGTACCAACAATTTCAACAAAGTGGCGACATTTTTGGCATAAAGTTGACTGGCGTGAACGGACATTGAGGAGGTGAGATCCGTCGGTCCCATGATGGTCACGCCGTGGTAATTAATATTTTTCCCGGCTTCAGTGACCTCACAATTTCCCCCTTGTTCTGCTGCCAGATCGACGAGAACCGAACCGGGTTTCATCTTAGCGGCCATTTCTGCTGTTACCAGAGTCGGAGCTATTTTACCGGGAACCTGTGCTGTGGTAATGACAACATCGGCATTAGCCACCCTTTCCGTCATGACTTGCTGGGTTTTTTCTTTGGCTGCTTGGGACACTTCTTTGGCATAACCGCCTTCTGCGACAGTATCCTCATCGAGGGCGACCTCAACGAATTTCGCTCCCAAACTTTGTACTTCTTCCTTCACCGCCGGGCGAATGTCAAAGGCTTCTACAACTGCCCCTAAACGTCGTGCGGTGGCGATCGCCTGCAAACCAGCAACTCCTGCACCCATCACAAACACTTTGGCCGGGCGAATGGTGCCGGCGGCGGTAGTGAGCATGGGGAAAAACTTGGGCAGGGCGGCGGCGGCGAGTAAAACCGCTTTGTACCCCGCTAAACTGGCTTGAGAGGAGAGAACATCCATGCTTTGGGCGCGACTGGTGCGGGGGATTAATTCCATCCCAAATGCCGTAATTTGCCGTTGTGCAAGAGCCTGAACGGTTTCCGGCTTCCCAAGAGGATTGAGGAGAGAGACGATCGCGCCGCCGTGACGCAGGGATTCGATTTCATGGTCTTGGGGCGGGGCAACCTTTAACAGTAAATCCGCTTCTCCCCAAACTTTACCGCGATCGCCATCTACAGTAGCTCCCGCCGCGCGATAGTCATCATCGCTAAAATAAGAGCCTTCCCCGGCTCCCGCTTCCACCCAGACCTCCCAGCCTTGCTGAACAAACCGAGCAACAACATCGGGGATCGAGGCCACCCGACGCTCGCCGATCTCGATTGCTTCCCTTGCGATCGCAATTTTCATACTGACTCCTTATTTTTAACAATTGAAAAACTAGCAGATTGGGTCATTCCTTCTCTAAGAGCAAATACAAGAGCAAATACCAATCGGGTTTTTGCGTTGCCGATTTTCCTTACCCTCGAGTCGAACGGTATATTCTCCCGGACCCTTTCCCTCCAATGCTCTGAACTCATATTTGAGATCATATTTGAGACAACATATAGACTGCCATCCTGCATCATATTGCTATCCTTAGCGTTCTCTCCCGTTCTTCAACTTATCTTATGGATTTACTGAGAACGCGCCAAAAATGTGTCCTGCGATCGCGCCACCGAGGGAACATTTTTCTCAGTTTCTGCGTTGGGAGAAGGAATCAAGATTTGATTTAGTTTGATAAACTAAAATAAAGTTTGGTAAAGAATGCCCTTGACCAAACCCCCTTGAGGCGATATGGAGACGGCTGCTTAAGTGCGCGATCTCCTTAATTTCTCTCGATGTGATTCTTCTCTCATTGCCTCTCGTCCATTTCCAATTTATTCAACAGATAGATCATGGTCTTTTCTCAAAAATTTTCCTCAGTACTTTCCAAATTGTCCCGCACTCAAATCTTTTCCGGTCTGGCCGCCGTTGGCGTAGCCCTAGCGGGAATTCCCGCCGCCAGCTTTGCCCAAAGCAATCCCGGTTTAGTGATTTTTAGCGGCGTAGGCAATCGCTCTAATATTCTCAATTATCACCTCAAAAACGGACGGCGCAATGTTCGCGACGATCGCTATAAGCTGCGAATTCCCGCCAACAAGATCGAAAATGGGGTCTCTCGTTTGATTGTTTCCTACCCCGACTATTATGAAGGTCGTTTTAATTTAGATCGCATTGAAGTCGGGTATGGCGAAGGCTATCGCAATAAAGTGGAAATTGCCTACACGGACCTGCAAGAAGAATGTTACGCCATTG
Organism: Spirulina sp. 06S082; assembly: GCF_034932145.1. Classification (NCBI taxonomy): domain Bacteria; kingdom Bacillati; phylum Cyanobacteriota; class Cyanophyceae; order Spirulinales; family Spirulinaceae; genus Spirulina; species Spirulina sp. 06S082. The sequence continues at coordinate 2,826 of NZ_JAYGHV010000428.1, forward strand.
AAAATCAAAACGGCCGCCGGGATCTTTACCATTGCCTGAATATTTCCCTGAAAGAAACGATCGAACCCGAGACTCCCATTGAAATTAAATTATCTCAAGTCCGGAATCCTTGGCAGGGGGGAACTTTTTACTTTGGAGCCCATACGGTAAGCTGTCTCGATCGCGATCGCGAACAACCCGATAGCAGTTGTTTTAGCGATCCTGATAATGCCCCCAGCGTCGGTCGCCTCGATACTCCCTTCCGAGATGCCCGGCGCATTCAACTCGCGGATGTTGGGGTTTGGATTTTAACAATTGACTAATCCATTGACTAATCCCAACAAAATCTCAGGTCGGGGGGGTATAATGGGAGACTGTGTAATTTGACGTGAAGCAAGGAGACAGTCAGTGACCCAGCGTACCTTGGGAGGCACAAGCCGCAAACAAAAGAGAAAATCGGGGTTTCGCGCCAGGATGCGAACCAAAAACGGTCGTCGAGTTATCAATGCTCGTCGCGGTAAAGGTCGGCATCGTTTAGCCGTCTAAGGAAGGATTTTCTTTGCAGATCGCCCCTAACGCCAAGCAAGAGGATAAAAACGAGAGTGGGATTGCCCCAAGCCAATCGACTCAAACACTGGCGGGATTTTCAGGAGGTTTATCAACGCGGAAAGCGCTATTCCGGTTCTTATTTAACGTTGCGGAGTTTGTCCGCAGCGTCCCTTGAAACTGGAACAACGGAAGCCGAGATAGCCTTACTCCCGCCCACTCGCATTGGTATTTCTATTGGCAAAAAAGTGAGTAAAAAAGCGGTCGTCCGCAATCGCATCAAGCGCCAAATTCGTGCAGCTATTAGAGAAGTCCTCCCGCAAATGTCTGGGGGCTGGAAATTGGCAATTGGGGTAAAATCTACAGCAACGAAGTGCGAATACGAACATTTTTTGAGAGAATTAAAGCAGTTATTGACACGAGCCGAGGTTTTGCATGGGTATTAAAGAAACATCGTTTTTTGAGGGCGGCCCTCATGTTGGCGATTTGATCGTAAATGTTTTGTTGGGTTTCACCGTCATTTGTCTGCCGTTGACCGTCGCGGCCATCGTCAGAGCCTTGTGGTTGCGCTACCGCATTACCGATCGCCGTATTTCCGTAACGGGAGGCTGGCAAGGGCGCGATCGCACCGACATAATCTACGCAGAAGTTGTTAAGATTGTTAAGGTGGCGCGAGGGGTCGGTTTATGGGGAGATCTGGTTATTACTCTCCGAGATAAGAGTCGTTTGGAAATGCGCTCCTTGCCTCGATATCGAGAAATTTACGATTATATTGCCCAAAAAGCAGCCGAGAAAACGGGAGTTTCTGTTGAAGAAATTCAATGCTAAAGCGCGATCGCGCTATTTCCAACCAACGAAGGAAAATACAGTTCGATAACGAATCAAAAAAAACTAAACTGTCAAGAAAAACTTTAAACTAAGTAGGCTGGACTTCAGACGTATGGATTTTGGTATCGGGTTTATTTCCACAAATTTAATGTTGCCAATCCTTGATTTTTTTCATGGGATTGTGCCAAGTTATGGTTTTGCGATCGTCGCTTTAACCCTTGTAATTCGCTTTGCTGTTTATCCTCTCAGTGCGGGTTCCATCCGCAGCATGAGACGAACAAAAATCTCTCAGGGGGTGATGCAGAAGCGGGTTAAAGAAGTACAAGCGCGTTATAAGGACGATCCGCAAGAGTTACAAAAGGCGATGGGGGAAATTTATAAAGAATATGGCAACCCTTTGGGTGGCTGTGTCCCCGTTCTCCTACAATTACCGATTCTCTGGGCATTATTCACAACCCTGCGAGGATCGCCTTTTACCAACATCAACTACACGGTGGACGTACAAATCCTGCCCAAAGCAGAAGTCGCACAAGTTCAACGCCAGTTCTATTCCACAAAACCCCAAAATATTTATATTGATGAAGGTCTGCACGAACCGATCGCCGCAACTCTAGCGACGGGAAAAATTCTCGCAATTGGTGAAAAGAGCCAAGTTAAATTTCAAACCCCTGAAGGTTTATCTTTAACAGAACTTAGTGCCTCTCACCCCCAACACAATCTCCAACCAACATGGAGTGTTACAAAAGGGAGTGAAAATGTGGCAGTGAAGCCCGATGGAACGATTGTTGCTCTTGCCCCAGGAAATGCGACAATTCAAGGTACGGTCCCAGGACTCGCTGCTGATGAAGGATTTCTCTTTATCAACGCTCTCGGACGAGTGGGTGCCACTGCTCCCAACGGGGGTATTCATTGGGATATTGTCATCATGGTCTTGTTTTTTGGGGTGAGTACCTATATCAGCACAAATTTGACTGGAGCCAGCAAAACTCCTGCCGCCGATGACAGTGCCAAGCAACAACAAGCCATTAGTAAAATTACACCCTTGCTTTTTACGGGAATGTTTTTAGTGTTTCCACTCCCAGCAGGGGTTTTAATGTATATGGTGGTTGCTAATATTTTCCAAACCGCACAAACATTTATTCTGATGAAAGAACCACTACCAGAAAACTTACAAAAACTGGTAGAACAACAAGAAAAAGAACAAAAACAGCAAACCAAAGGAGAAGAGGCTTTGCCTTTCGAGCGCAAACGCTCTAAGAAGAAAGAAAAACCATCGGGTTAAAACAAGAATGTGAAAAAGTGAGATTGATTGCCATTATCTTTTCTTGGGCTGCTCTTTTCAATCTCAAACTGTATGTATCGCGGTGAAGAATAATCATGAAGAAACAAATAGAAAAGGGTCAAGCGTGGTTGGAAAAACTCTTAAAATTAATGGGTTTCTCTACTGCGGTCGGAATTGCTAAGTTAAATGATGATGGCGCTTGCTGGCTAACGATTGCAGAAAATAAGTTGTCATCAGAACAAATTTCAATTCTAATTGGTAAGCAAGGAAGAACCATTGATGCAATTCAATATTTGATCAATACCGTTGTGAATATGGGTGGCGATCGCGAAACTCAGCAACCTTTTACCGTGGAGATAGACGGCTATCGTCTCCAACGTCAGGAAGAATTGCGAGGTTTAGTGGATGAGGTTTCTCAACTGGTTCGGGAAACTGGACGGGAAGTAGAAATGAAATCGCTTTCCTCCGCAGAACGGCGACAAGTTCATAATTTTCTCAAGGAATCTAACGATTTAACAACGGAGAGTCGGGGATTAGATCCCGATCGCCGCTTGTTTGTTAAATTGCGTTAATTTTTTTGGTTTAATAAAAAAATGGAATCAATTTATATTCCTCATTTACTGGCAATTCCGGAAAACACGCAGGAAATTGCTGTAGAAATGTTTCTGCCGAATTTGGAAACCCTGACCCCCGTGCGAGGGAAATTGCAAGTTAGGCACGGACAGACTTATTTAGAAGTTAGTGCAGAAGTGGAGGCGATCGCCACATTGGTTTGCGATCGCTGTTTGCAACATTACAATCACCGCTTACAGGTGGAAACGACAGAGTTGATCTGGTTGGAGGAAGAAACAGAACCCCTACCCCAAGAACGCGAGGTGCGGGTGGGAGACCTATCAGAAGTTCTTTCTCCGAAAGGACATTTTGACCCAGAAATGTGGTTATACGAACAGCTAAGTTTAGCAATGCCTTTGCAGAAAACTTGCGGAGAACAATGTCAGGGAACCACTCCAGTTAAAGCGGGGAACGAAGCAACAATCGATCGCCGTTGGGCGAGTTTGGAGGTGCTTAAGGCTGCTTTTGATGAATCGTGACTAATAAAAATACAGCAACAATAATCAATTAACCGGATTAGGTACACTTTTCAACCGTTCTGAATTGGAAACCCCCTCCTCTAAAATTCGGATGCTATCCGATGCGACTCGAATCCGCACTCTTTCTCCTACAGAAAACGAACTTAAGTTATTGCGATATAAGTTCTGGCGGCGAATAGAGAGCAAAGTTTGTGAGGTGAGACGCACAATAAAGCGAGTATCCGTTCCTAAATAAATAACTTCTGTAATTGTTCCTAGTAATCCTTTGTCATCTAGGTAGTTTTCTGGGTGAATGGTGGCTTTTTCTGGGCGAATGACGAGGGTGACAACTTTCCCGATCGGAAGTTCTGATGCGTAAGGCACCGAAATGGGCAACTCTTCATCAACCAAGACGATCGCGCCCCCCGATCGCCATTCAATGACCCGTCCCAGCAAAAAGTTACTCTCGCCGATAAAATCCGCCACAAAGCGACAATTGGGGGTTTCATAAATTTCCGTCGGCGTGCCCACCTGCAACACTTGTCCCCCATTCAAAACCGCAATGCGATCGGACATGGTTAAGGCTTCCTCTTGGTCGTGAGTCACATAAACGAAAGTAATGCCGACTTTTTGCTGCATCTGTTTGAGTTCGATTTGCATTTCCTTTCGCAGTTTCAGATCGAGGGCACCTAAAGGTTCGTCAAATAGTAACACTTGGGGACGTTTGACTAAAGCCCTGGCTAAAGCGACTCGCTGCTGTTGTCCTCCAGAGAGTTGACGGGGACGGCGATCCTCTAACCCATTGAGTTTAACCAAGGCGAGAACATCCCCGACGCGGCTGCGAATCTTCTCTCGGGGGAGACGATCCATTTCCAAGCCAAAAGCCACATTTTCAGCAACGGAGAGGTGAGGGAAGAGGGCATAATTTTGAAAAACCGTATTTACGGGACGATGAAAAGGCGGGCGATCGCCCATCGCTTCCCCATGAATGTAGACTTCCCCAGAAGTGGGCAATTCAAAGCCGGCGATCGTGCGTAAAATGGTCGTTTTTCCACACCCAGAAGACCCTAAAAGCGAGAAAAACTCACCTTCTCGAATGTGCAAAGTGACATCATTCACCGCCAGAACTTCGCGATTGTTTTGTCCTGTAAATACCTTTGATACATTAACCAGTTGAACCGCATCCATGATTGAGCCACCCTCCAATTTACACTTGCTAGTTTCCCTAAGTTGGGAGATGAAAATATACTGTTGTCTTATCCTCCAACCGCTACTTTTATTTCAGTCCAGGCTTGGTCGTATAAGGCGGTATCTTTCCCCAAATCATCGGCATATTTTAAGCGCTTAAATATTTCTGCGGAGGGGTAAATGCTCGTATTTTCTAGGTCTTCTTGTGCAATTAATTTTTGTTCTCGGGCGGTTTTATTGGGAGAACCAAATTTAACATAGTTGGAAATTCTTGCACTCACTTCTGGTTCGAGAACAAAGTTTATGAACTTTTCGGCTAATTCCTGATGAGGGGCATCTTTAGGAATGGTTAAATTATCTGTCCAGATAATTGTCCCTTCTTTGGGAATTACATAACGAATATCTTCATTTTCTTCCATAATCTGAAAAATATCGCCACTCCATTCTACTGCTATATCAACTTCCCCTTGATCGAGTAAATCTTGTCCGGTATCTGGGGCAAATGTCGCGATCGCGTCTTTATGCTGAATGATAAACTCTGTTGCATCGGCAATTTCACCTTCGTTAATTGTATTGGGATCGTAACCTAAATACATCAAAATTACGCCTAACATTGCTCTAGAATCTTCTATTAATGCAACTTTCCCTTTATATTTAGCATCGAAAATTTCTTTCCAGCTTGTTATCTCTTCCCCTACTGCTTCAATATTATAACCAATGCCCATTGTTCCCCATTGATAAGGAATGCTATATTGGTTTCCAGGATCGAAAGGAGGATCGACAAAGGCTTCATCGAGATGTTTAAGATTGGGAATATTATCGTGATTGAGTTTCTCGAGTAAACCCTGAGCAATCATATTTTCGACAAAGTCTCCAGTGGGTACAATAATATCGTAGCCAGGATTGCCCGGTTGAATTTTAGCCAGGAGTGCTTCGTTACTCTCGAAGGTGTCGTATTGAACCTTGACATTAAACTTTTTTTCAAATTCTGGAATTGTTTCTTCATCAATATAGGTTGACCAATTGTAAATATTTAGGACGTTCTCAGTCCCTCCATTTCCATTACTTCCCGTATTAGCAGAATCTGGATTGTTTACAGTACATCCGAACGGTACGAGCAAGCCAAAAACAAACAAAAGTAGAAGAATCAGAAATTTTTTCATCATTATTGCCTCGTTAATACAAAAAATTGACGATGGACGAGAGTATGGCAAACTATAGTTTCAGCCTAGCAAAGTTCTTGACAAAAATTGCCGGAGATTCTTCTTAACCCACATTTCGCACGTCAAAGCATATTACAAAAAAGTTACAGAAAATATTATAGTGCGATCGTCTTGATAGCGGACGGTTTGAACGCTCCCCAACCAAATCAAAGATTATGGTTGGGGATTCTTTCAGCTACGAGAGACCTCGTAGCGTTCCCAGAACAACTGGCGTTCTCAGCGTGCAGTCGGAACTTTTGCCCACATACACTCTGGAAAAGTTTTTGTCGCCTATTAATACACAATACCAATATCTCGCGCCAATATTATAACTCGCGTTTA
>NZ_JAYGHV010000429.1:0-8771 GCF_034932145.1 Spirulina sp. 06S082
AGATCGACAGTTCCTGATTGAGAAAGGTAGCGAAGAAAAATATCGGGATCTTCGCGATCGAAATCAGACATAGGTATTATTTTTTCCCATATATGGGCAAAAAGATAAAGGCTAATCGGCGATCGCTACTTTATCTAGACTTAAATTATAGATGAATTTCTCCCATCTAAATGTATAACTTGAGATAATTAATGAAAGCATTCATTCATTTAATTTCCACTCACGTGAATGACAATTTGACGATGATGAGGATGTTGGCGATGTTCCCACAGATAAATTCCTTGCCAAATCCCTAAAACTAATTTTCCTTCTGAAATAGGAATTTGTTCTGAGGTTCGCGTCAAAGCAGAACGAATGTGAGCGGGCATATCGTCATCACCTTCTGCATCGTGAATATAACTTTTCCCATCTTCGGGAACGAGTTGGCTAAAAAAGTTGGCTAAGTCTTTGAGAACGTCGGGATCGGCATTTTCTTGAATTACTAAACTGGCAGAAGTATGACGAACAAAAATTGTACATAAACCAATTTTTACTCTAGATTCAGAAACTAAATTTTGGATTGGATATGTGATGTTATGAAAGGATTTTCCTGTTGTCTGAACTTTAAGGATTTTTTGAACGATGTGAGACATAAGCACTCTAAAAAAGAACTAATGTAAATATTATAAATATGATAAATATTATCTTGATTACAACTTCTTAAAACTTTAAGTTTAAGATAGCGATCGCTTTTTCTAAAACGATCGCATTTACAATAACTTCTTCAAATCCAGCGTAAATCCTGGAACGACTTCCTCACCGCTTAAAATTGCATTTTCTCGATACTGAGTAATCGAGCCATCCCCACGATAAACGAAAGCCTGACGATGAGCGCGATCGATTAGCCAGCCTAATTTCACCCCATTTTCAATATATTCTTCCATCTTCTCCTTGAGCATCTTTAAACTATCTGTTTTAGAACGAATTTCTACGACCAAATCAGGAACAATACTGCAAAATTTATCTTCTCCTGTATCCCATCCTTCCGGCAAGCGATCCTTAGCAATAAAAGCCGCATCGGGAGAACGTACAGCACCATTAGGAAACCTAAAACCACCACTAGAACTAAAAACTTCTCCTAAATTATTGCTTTCTACAAAAGCGAATAAATATGCGCCAACTTTAAGTTCTCGATTGCTAGAAATTTGACCAGTAGGTGCCATTGTAATTAAAGTTCCATCTGCATTCCGTTCAAATCTCAGTTCGGGGTTTTTAGAACTGAGTTGCATTAACTCTTCATCAGTAATGAATTTGAGGGCTTGTATCATTGTTCCGCGATCGCACTTCTTCCTCATCATAGCACCGATATTTAAGAAGCGATCGCCTATCTATACTCATTCCAAGATGCACCCGGCTATTCTCTCTTAAAATGGCAATCTCGGTCTTGGTGGAGTAGTCGGAATACCAAATCTAGGTAAGCGAGGAATATCAATATCTGGATACAAATTCTCTAAAGATTCCTGTAGGGCTGATGTTCCCAAGAGAGGTGAGTTAAACCCTTTAAATAACGCACCATTGAGAATATTTTCAACATCACTTTGTAGTAATTCTGCCACTTGTCCGAAAAGGCCACTAGGGGTAATCGCAATTTTTTCTCCGGCTTTAATGGCGATCTCTTGTGGAGTTTCTTCTGTTGTTTCTGACTCCTCTTTTGTCAGTTTAACCTTTAGTTCTCCTTCTAAAACTTTAATTTGTGTCTCTCCTGCTGCGTTAACTTCCATGACATAAACAGTTCCTTCTACGCCAATTTCAAACGTAGCCGTACAACCATTAGCGGGACCGCTTGCTAATAATAATCCTTGTTGAACTTCAATACATTGACCGACAATAACCGAAGATTGCGGTCCTAAACGACCCATTGCACCATTACTGAATAAAAGGGATGTACTCGCTGCTTGAGTAACAATCTTCTGTTTTAATAGGGCGATCGCATCTACTTCGGCAAGGTCTTCATCGATAAACACGCCGTTTTCCTCCGCGTTTTCATCGGACTTTACGATTTCTTGTACGATTGCTTGATTGATTTGCGCGATCGCGGGAATTGGGCGCAGTGCCGAGTAAATAATAATCCCAAAGCTGGCAAGTATTCCCCCCATTATTTGCACGTTAAAACCGTGCTGTTTTTTAACTCGAATCATCTTCATATTAGCCTCCATTTTTGCTTGTTTTTATTCGGCAACCTGATTCAAATCTTTGTAAAACTCTTCGATTATACCACAAAATTAGTATTTTGACAGTCATGATTTATTGCGAGACCGCTTGCTAATAAATGCCTTGTCGCACTTCTTGCCCTTGAACAAGAGTAGGATTTTGCTTTTTATCATTTTAAAGAACTAGAAAATGATGCTACTATAGTAAAGGATATTCAATGATTAACCAAAAATTTCCCGAGGACTTACGGATGGGGTGGAACTGGATTTCTCGCAGGGCGATCGCGATCGCAATCGGACTAAACTTCCTAAACTGCGGAAGTATTATTCCTGTTTATGCTGCCGAAGATTCTTTAGTATCTCCCAATATATCTCCTTCCGTACTTTTTGAACAAGGAATGGAATTGTATCGCCAAGAAACTGAATCATCTTGGCGAGAGGCAATTCGTAAATGGGAAGAAGCCTTACAAATCTGGCAAGATAGTGGCGATCGCGAAAATATTACACTTGCGTTGAATTGGTTGGGTTTAACTTATAAAAACCTCGGGGAATTGGATCGCGCCCTTGAATTGTATAAACAAGCCTTACCTCTCTTTCAAGAATTAGAAGATCGCCATTCTCAAGCCAGCACTTTAATGGCGATCGGGCAAATTTATAGCACATTAGGAGAGTATCAAATTGCCCTCGATCGCTACAAGAAATCCCTTCCCCTTTGGCAAGAAGTTAATTATCGCACGGGAGAAGCAGCAAATCTCAACAGCATCGGTCTTATTTACGACCAATTGGGAGAAAGCGAACAGGCTTTAGAATATTATCAACAAGTTTTAGCGATCGCAAGGGAAGTAGGCAATAAAAAAGGAGAAGCTGCTGCCCTAAATAATCTGGGTTTGGCTTATAATAACTTGGGAAAAGAACCCGAAAGTTTGCAACAATACGCGAAAGCATTGCAAATCTGGGAAGTTCTACAAGACGATCGCGCTAAAGCCGGAACCTTGAATAATATCGGTTTCATCTCTGCACAAAATGGAGAAAATGACAAGGCGATCGCGCAATATGAAGAAGTCTTAAGCATCTGGCAAACTGTCGGCGATCGCTCTGGATTAGCCAGCACCCTCAATAATTTAGGGGTGGTCTATAGCAATAAGGGAGAACTCGATCGCGCCCTCACTTATTATGAAAAAGCTCTGTCTTTACGAATAGCCATCGGCGATCGCGCCAAAGAAGCCCTAAGCCGCTATCGTATTGCCCTCGCCCAACGAGAAAAAGGCAATGCAGACATCGCCCTGGAAGAAATTAAAATCGCCGTCGAAATTGTGGAAAGTCTGCGAAGAAATGTCGATAGTCAAGACCTGCGAACCTCCTTTTTTGCCAGCAAACAGGACTATTATGAGTTATATATCGACCTGTTGATGCAATTGCATCAAGAGCGCCCGAGAGAGGGTTATGATGGTAGAGCATTAGAAATTAGCGAGCGATCGCGATCGCGCTCCCTCCTTGATATCCTAGCAGAAGGCAACGCAAATATCTCCTCGGGAGGAGACCCAGAATTATTACAACGAGAGCGCCAATTGCAACGCCAACTGGATATATTAGAACAACGGCGTATTAGAATCGCAAGCGGAGAGTATCCCCTCAACCGCAAAATTGACATCAACCGAGAGGTGGAGATTCTTCTCAAAGAATATCAATCTGTGCAGGATTTAATTCGCCGTACCAGTCCCCGCTATGCGGCCCTCACCCAACCGCAAACCCTGACCCTTGAAGAAATTCAGGCACAAATTCGCGATCGCAATACCCTGCTATTGGAATATTTTATCGGGGAAAAACAAAGCTATCTTTGGGCAGTTACCCCCGATTCAATTCAGAGTTACACCCTACCTGGACGAAGCGAAATTAAAAACGCTGCGTTCAACTTTCGCCAAGATTTGCTGCGATCGAATCGCCCCTCGGGATTTGCCCAAACCCAACGGACGGCGATCGCCCTCTCTAACCTCATTCTTGTTCCTGTTGCTGAGGAACTAAAAAATAAGCACTTATTAATTGTGAGCGATGATATCTTACATTTTATCCCCTTCGCCGCGATCGCCGAACCGAACCTTGAGCAGAAAAACCCTTTACTCAATATTCCCGAGGAAAAGGCGACTATTTCCCAATATCAGCCTTTGCTCGAGAAACACGAGATCGTCAATCTTCCCTCTGTCTCCACTTTAGCAGCACTACGCCGCCAAGTTCGCGATCGCCCCACTCCTGCCAAAACCCTGATCGCGATCGCCGATCCCATCTTTGGCAATAATGATACTCGCATTGCCAATTCTTCGCGATCGTCCCTTGAACTTCCCCCAGATGTGGCACAGTTTGCCAGGGAAGCAGAACTATTATTCAACCGCTTGCCTTTTACCCGAGAAGAAGCAGAACAAATTCTCTCCCTCCTTCCTGCCGAAGAAAGTGATAAAGCCTTTGGTTTTCAAGCCACGCGAGACTTTGCCACCAGTTCCCAATTACAAAATTACAAAATCGTTCACTTTGCCACTCATGGGCTATTTAACAGCAAAAATCCTCACTTATCTGGTTTAGTTTTTTCTCTCGTAGACGATCGCGATCGCCTCCTCAATGGTTTTTTGCGCCTTCCAGAAATTTTTAATCTCCAATTTTCCGCCGATCTCGTGGTGTTGAGTGCTTGTCAAACGGGACTGGGGGACAATATTCGCGGTGAGGGAGTTATCGGTTTAACCAGGGGATTTATGTATGCTGGGGCAGCGCGAGTTGCTGTAAGTTTGTGGAGTGTAGACGATCGCGGCACCGCAGAATTAATGGTACGATTTTATCGAGGAATTTTAGAGGAAAAATTAGAACCCGCAGCAGCTTTGCGATCGGCTCAATTGCAACTTTGGCAGAGTGAACAATGGCGATCGCCCTTCTTTTGGGCAGCATTTACACTACAAGGGGAGTCAGGAACTCACCGCTAGAGTCCGGAGGACTCTAGCGGTATCTTGAGGGAACCCTCAGTTTAAACCCAACTCATCCGGCCAGAGCGAGAAAATCACTCAAATCAGGACGAGCTAAAGTATTTAAGCGGTTTCCTTTTACCATTAGTGAGATAAACCAACCCGCTCTTCCGATCGCAGCAAGACCGATTCTTGACGTTTAAGTTCTGTACGTTCTTTGTTCAAGAACAGGGCGCGGGCCCGTTGTCCGATGCTGGGAGTAGGATTAGCCTTAACCGCAGGCGCTTCCTGTCCTTGGGTGTAGGGGACTCCGCGATAAACCAAATCTAATGTTGGTTTTTGAGCCGTTGGTGCTTTGCGATTGCGAAAACGCCATTCTAAGCCCCGATATTTGCCAGTAATTTCGGTGTCAAGACTTTCTACAGTAGTTGGATTGTATTCGTAAGCAACGCCACGATATGTAAGTTTCATGTCCGCCTCCTTTTCCTTAAAGTTTCGAGTGAGGCGCGTTCCTTCAGGAGATTTCCTTACTTCCGTCTCTCGGCTATTGACTAATTCCGAAGAGATGAACGATTTCTTTTTCTGTCTGTATCCATTGTTACCGTTTTTTAGAAAAAAGTCAAGACATTTGCAAAAGTTTACATTTAGTCGGATTAGTTTGGGAGATGTCGCGTTCAATGAGAAGAAGAAACGCGATCGCGTAGTTCTGTTTTAAGTATCGCGACTGCTTCATCGGAAAGAATTTGAGGCGCGATCGCATAGCCCATTGTTTGAAAATTCATTATTCCAAATATCCGGACGTTACCATTATTTAGCTGTTAGAACAAAATATAGGCGATTATAATAGTCGTTCAGATTGGAGCAAAGACAATTATGCAGTCCTGGCAAAAGGTATTTCTGAGACAAAAACACTTAATAAATCTTAAACCTTCCTGGCTATTGCTTTGCATTTCGAGCATTGTTTGCTTGACAGTTCCAGAAAGCCTAGCAAGTACTCTTTCTTCAGAAGTCATTTCGAGCGATCGCCCCATCTCTTCCCGACTTCAAGATTCCCTGTGGGAAATAAATCTCACTAACACCCTAAAACTCGCCCAAATTCCCGAACCTCCAGAACCCATTGACCCCGTAGAACCCCTCAAACCAGAAGAGCCGGAAGAACCAGAAACGCCGCCAACACCCCCTCCAGCAGCCATTCCAGAGGATGGAGAGATTCAAGTCGATCGCATTCTGATACAAGGTAGTACCCTCTTTTCCGAGGCAGATTTTGCTCCTCGCATTCAACCTTATCTCGATCGCAGTGTGAGCGAGGAATCCCTACAAACCCTTGCTGATAGCATTACCGAAAATTACCTCGAACGAGGATATATTACCTCTCGCGCTGTTCTCGATCCTAACTCCTTAACCAGTGGGGAGATTTTGATTCGTGTCCTTGAAGGAAGCATCGAAAAAATTGAAGTTGAAGGGATCCAACATTTAAAACCTGATTATGTCCGCGATCGCGTTTGGTTAGGAGCCGGTGCGCCCTTAAATACGGGGAAATTAGAAGACCAGTTGCGATTGCTGCGGGCAAATCCCCTCATCGAAAACATCGAAGCCAGTTTGCGAACCGGAAGCACCCCCGTACAAAGTATTTTAATCGTCCGCGTCACAGAAGCCAACCCTTTTCGTGCCAATTTTAGCTCCGATAACTACTCCCCTCCCAGTGTCGGTTCCGAACGATTTGGCTTTAGTGCGGGTTGGCTGAACACCACAGGGATTGGAGATAGTACATTTTTCAGCTACAAGCGCACCACTAGAGGAGGTTCGGATACCTTCGATTTAAGCTATAGCCTGCCGTTAAACCCCATGGATGGCACCTTACAACTAAGAACCTCTTTCAACCGTAACAATGTTGTTCAAGAGCAATTCAGGGTCCTTGATATTAACGGTAACTCTGCACTGTATGACATCAGCTTTCGTCAACCCCTGGTCAAAACCCCCCGCGAAGAATTTGCTCTTTCGGCGGGATTCACTTATCAAACGGGACAAACTTTCACCTTTCTCGGAGGGACACCCTTTGGCTTCGGTCCGGAAGCCGATGGGACAACGACTACCAGTATTTTTAAATTCGGACAGGACTATATTCGCCGCGATACTGCTGGTGCTTGGGCTTTGCGTTCTCAATTCAGCTTGGGAACGGGGCTTTTTGGTGCCACGATTAATTCAGGATCGATTCCCGATAGCCGCTTTTTAAGTTGGTTATTACAAGCACAGCGCGTTCAAGTTTTAAATGAAAATAACTTTTTAATTATTTCCGGCGATTTGCAACTGTCTACAGAACCTTTACTTTCTTCTCAACAGTTTGTCGTCGGTGGTGGCCAATCCGTGCGGGGCTTTCGGCAAAACTCTCGCTTTGGTGATAATGGTTTGCGTTTTTCCGTGGAAGATCGTATTACTTTAGTAAGAAATGAGGCTGGAAATCCCACTTTTATCGTTGCACCATTTTTCGATGTGGGTTGGGTTTGGAACAATCCCAATAATCCCAATCTCCAACCCGTTCCGGATCAAACCTTTATTGCAGGGGTTGGTGTGGGTTTGATTTGGGAAGTATTGCCAGGATTTAATGTTCGTTTGGATTTGGCTTATCCTTTAGTTAATTTAAGCGATCGCCAAACTAATGCTCAAGATGATGGCTTATATTTTAGCGTGTTGTGGAATTTCTAAGGGACAATTTTCTACAAACTATTGCGCTGTTGATGGAAGAAGCGATCGAGAATTTCAGACTGTTGAACGGGGTTCAATTCTGGTGCAGGACGATCCCTAAAAGCAGGTTTTCTATCTTCATCAGTGAGAAAAAAACAGGTTTTATGTTCGGATGTTTCAGGAAGTTCTTTCTGTTCTTGAGAAAAAGCAGATTTTTCCAACTTGTTTAAAGTATTAATAATTTCTTGGGGTGTATTAACAAGTTGTCGGGTTTCTTGACAACAGGAAAAATAGAAAACGAGACTCCCCAAACGAACCCGATCGCCGTCTTGGAGTAAAATGCGATCGCTAACAGGTTCTTGGTTGACATAGGTGCCATTGGTACTATTCAAGTCATGTAAATAAAAGCCGCGATCGGGGACATATTGAATTGCAGCATGATTGCGAGAGAGGCGATCGTCTGGGATAGAAATTCCCGCTTTTTGTCCCCGTCCGATCGTCCAAATATTTTGGGGTTGAAAGAGTTTTTGACTTCCGTTACCCATCAGATTAGCGAGTAAATAAACCCGTTGGTCTTCGACAACACCAATAATATAGGTATATTTTCCTCTTAATCGCTTCAAGCTGCGATCGTGACTGTTCTCTAATTGGAGAATCTCATTTAACAAACCTTGATTATTCTCATAAAGATTTAGAAAGACTTGATACAAACCGAGTTTTTGTTCGAGTTCTATCATGGGGAAGGTAATGGGGTGAGGGGTCTTTCCCTCTAGATTAACCGAAGATTTCTGAAATCGGTAGTCCTCAAGATTTCTTTTTCCAGATTATATCGATTGTGATATTTTGATAATTCATAAAAAAAACTACACATATCGATCGCGATTAAGCATCAAAAATTTACAATAAACTGACAATTGCATCTGCTAAACTTTGCGGACAATCGACCAAGAGATCG
>NZ_JAYGHV010000430.1:0-8496 GCF_034932145.1 Spirulina sp. 06S082
TTCAACAGGAAGTTTTAACATTTCTACCCCAAATGGATTAATACAAGGTATTAACCACAAATATTGCCAGACAATTCACAAAAAAGATGGTTACGTTTATTCAATGTAAAGCCGTCCTATAAGGACGAGGTTTCTACCCAATTTTTCGATGAAAACAAATATTCCTAACCCTCTAAACCTTTACCTGATCCGACACGGCGAAACCGAATGGGCGCTCAACCGTCGGCACACAGGTCGTACAGATATTCCGTTGACCCAAAATGGCGAGTCCGAGGCGCGGGAACTTGGCAAGTACCTGCGGGATATACAGTTTGCCCATGTGCTGACCAGCCCACTCAAACGCGCCCAACAAACCTGTGCGTTGGCGGGGTTGGATCGAGTCCCAGAAATTGAACCGGATTTGGTCGAATGGGACTATGGCGATTACGAGGGAAAGCAATCCGTGAATATTCGCAAGGAGCGCCAGGACTGGAATGTTTTTCGGGATGGTTGTCCGCACGGTGAAATGCCAGGTCAGATTTGCGATCGCGCCGATCGGCTCATCGCTCGTCTTCGCAGGCTGGAGGGGAATATTGCACTCTTTTCCCACGGTCAGTTTGGCGGCGTTTTGGCTACACGCTGGATCGGGTTAGGGGTGGATGAAGCGCAGCATTTCCCCCTTGGCACGGCATCAATCAGTATTTTCTCCTTTGATTCCCATCACCCCACAGTGCCGATTATCGCTTTGTGGAATACCTCTGCTAACGCCCTAAACTGTCAAGACTGACATCGCGGTGAATAAGATTCTGACGCATATTCCAGCCACACCAGGAGGTTTCCTGGAGCTATTACTCTTTTTTGGTGGCCGAGATTACTACTTCCTTTTTTCTCTAGCATTTCCCAATAAATCGGCAGGGCATGATTGCCCCAAACCAAACTTAACATCATTCAACTCTATTCTTTTTTAGGACTTTTGCCAAACCTCTTTCTCTCTGCGCTTTTCAGCCCCCTTGTCACCCCTTAAGGCATTTGAGACACCTGAAAATTCGTTCGTAACTGAGATCAACCCTCGATCTCGGTTGTCAGTCATCGTAAATGTTTGAATGTTTGGGTGAATGGTGGGGGCGATCGCATCAACGCAACGGCCACCATGCCACCTTATCCCGTGTTGCGCTATAGACTTCTTTAAGGCCATTGGGGTTGGCGACATATACGCCATCTTCCGTGGTGGCATCCTTGGGCGGCTTCGTTAAAAACCCCTCTTTTTGTAAGCCCTTGAGGACTTGTTCCACGGTGCGGGAATTGAGTTGGCAGGCACGGGCAATCACATCAATGGGCAGATCAAAACTGTAGATGCCGTCGGGGTTGGGTTGGTTGCCCAGTTCTCGCTCTTGGTAGATCAGGGCGCGGAGCAAGGCTGCGACGGCTTGGGGCGGGTAGGTGCTGCAATTGAGCAGATGATATTGAAACTTAATTCGCAATTCAAAGAGATAGTCGTAGCGATCGCGAAACTCATCATCTTCGTGATAAATCGCCTCCATCGCCGCCAGGGGTAACTTCACTACCTGGGCGGTTTTGTAGGCCTCCACCAAACTGGGAAAGGCCCGCGTTGCCTGGCCATGGCTAAAGGGCAGATTCCGCATCCCAAAGCAACTCCCTGGATAGGTCAGGGACACAATGCGATCGAGGGGGGTGCTGCGGGTGATGATCAATCCCTCATTGAGGACGACGTAAAGACTATCGAGGTAGGTGTTGGGGAGAAAGGCGGTGTAGATCGGGCGGTTAGAAAAGAGGGTTTCCACTGTGAGGGAATTGGTGGGGAAATAGGCCGCGAGGGTCGTCGGAGTCATGCCGCGAAAGGGAAACACCCGATCGCAAATCGTGGCAAGAGTCGGGGTGGGGACAGACTGAGCTTTGGCCATGGGGAACGAAATGAGCAACCACGGGCTTATTTTCCCATGTCTGCTGTTTAACCTGTATTTCAATTGCGCTTGTATTTCATTGACATTTGATTTGTATTGCAATACAATCGAAATTCAATCTCAAAACATAAGCATCTGAGTTTGAAGTGAATGAGGAATTTTGATCATGACAACGACCTTGCATTACCGTTCATGGTTGCGCCGTTCATCGCGTGGGTTGGTGATGATTTGCCTGAGTGCGATCGCCGCCTGCGCTTCGGTGGATGACACGACCCCAGAGGCGACAAATGGGGACTCAGCCACCGCCTCAGACCCGATTGAACTAACCCTCGTGTCCTATGCCGTGACCCAGAGGGCCTATGAGCAGATTATCCCGATGTTTGTCGAACAGTGGAAAGAGGAGACCGGGCAAACCGTGGTGATCGACCAAAGCTATGGCGGTTCTGGCTCCCAGACCCGTGCGGTGCTCGATGGTTTAGAGGCGGACGTGGTGGCGTTGGCGTTGGCGTTGGATACCCAAGAGATTGAGAATGCGGGGTTGATTGAACCCGGTTGGGAGGATGAAGCTCCCTATGGGGCGATCGTCACCCGATCCGTGGTGGCGTTGGTCACACGGGAAGGGGGGCCAACGGTGCAAGGTTGGTCAGACCTAGCCAGAGGTTTAAAGGTGATTACGGCGAACCCGAAAACGTCCGGGGGCGCACGGTGGAATTATTTGGCCTTGTGGGGGGCGATCGCCCAATCCGGCAAAGATGACGGAGCCGCCGATGCCTTTACCACGGCGGTCTATCAAAACGTGCCGGTCTTGCCGAAAAATGCCCGTGAAGCCAGCGATCTGTTCTACAAACAGAGTCAAGGTGATGTTTTGATCAATTACGAAAATGAAGTGCTGCTGGCTGCCCAACAGGGGGATGTGCAGCCCTATGTAATTCCCACGGATTACAACATTTCCATTGATAATCCGATCGCCGTGGTGGATGCCAATGTAGACAAGCATGGCACGCGGGAGGTGGCGGAAGCCTTTGTGGCGTTCCTCTATACCTCGGAAGCCCAGCGCGAATTTGCCAAGGTGGGATTCCGTCCCGTTGATCCGGTTGTGGCGACGGAGTTTGCCGACCAGTTTCCCCAAGTTGACCAGTTGTTTACAGTGACAGATTTGGGCGGCTGGGATGCGATTCAGGCGAAGTTTTTCGCGGATGGTGCGGCCTTTGACAAAATGCTGGCCAAGATTGGCCGATCGCAGTAAAAACCGAGGCTCTAAACCGATACAGTGCAAGGGTTTAGAGCCTCGGTTTTCTGTGTTCTTTAGATCAGTGTGAGATCTCAGTTTGAAATCCTGGTGTTGAATTTGGTGAATGTTCCCATGTTGAAGGTTGATGTGATGAATGGTTCTGCTGAGGTGCAGCGATCGCGCTGGTCTTGGCCCTGGGTGATAACCTTGACCTATCTCAGTGTGATGCTCCTGCTGCCGGCGATCGCCTTGATCCAAAAATCCCTTTCCCTTGGGTGGGCAGAGGTGTGGCGCATTGCCACCGATCCCGTCGCTGTTTCGGCCTACAACGTCACGTTTTTAACTGCCCTCGCTGCGGCGGCAGTCAATGGGGTGATGGGAACCCTGATCGCTTGGGTGTTGGTGCGCTACTCATTTCCCGGTCGCAAAGTGATTGATGCGGTGGTGGATCTCCCCTTTGCCCTACCGACGGCGGTGGCGGGTTTAGCCTTGGCGACCCTCTACAGCGATCGCGGTTGGATTGGGCAATGGGTCGCCCCCTTCGGGATCAAGATTGCCTTTACCCGCACGGGGGTTTTTGTGGCCATGTTGTTTATCTCCCTGCCCTTTATCGTGCGAACCTTACAGCCTGTTTTACAAGAGCTAGAGCCAGAAATCGAAGCCGCAGCGCGATCGCTCGGTGCCACCCCTTGGCAAATTTTTCACCGCATCATTCTCCCCCCCTTAATTCCGCCCATTCTCACGGGGGTTGCTTTAGGATTTTCCCGCGCTGTGGGGGAATACGGTTCCGTGGTGTTGATTTCATCGAGCATTCCCTTTCAAGACCTCATTGCCCCGGTTTTAGTGTTCCAACGCCTCGAACAATACGACTACGCTGGCGCAACGGTGATCGGCACGGTCTTACTGCTCGGTTCCCTCACCGCCCTCCTCGTAATTAACCGACTGCAACAATGGGGACGACGCTATGCGATCCGCTAATTCTGCAACCCAACCCGATTCATGGCAATGGCTCTTAATTATCCTTGCCTTAACCTATCTGGGTGTGGTGCTTTTGCTGCCCGCCTTGGTGGTCTTCCACGCCGCATTTCAAGAGGGTATCGGGGCATTTTTCGCCTCGCTCCACAGCCACGCTTTTCGCCAAGCGACCCACCTAACGCTGATCGTGACGGCGATCGCCCTCCCCCTCAATACCCTGTTTGGCCTCTGCGCCGCCTGGGTCATCGCCCGCAACCAATTTCGCGGGCGCACCCTACTCCTCAGCATCATTGATCTACCCTTTTCGATTTCTCCCGTTGTTGCTGGGTTGATGTTGGTTTTACTGTACGGCGATCGCATCGGTTGGTTTAGTCCCCTGCTCGCCAGTCTCGGCATCAAAATCATCTTTGCCCTCCCCGGTATTGTCCTCGCCACGGTCTTCGTCACCCTGCCCTTCGTCGCCCGCGAAGTGATCCCCGTCCTCGAAGACCTTGGCCCTGAACCCGAAGAAGCCGCTCGCACCTTGGGCGCGAACAATGGGCAAATTTTCCGGCGCGTCATTCTGCCCCATATTCGTTGGGGATTACTCTACGGGATTTTGCTCACCAATGCGCGGGCCCTCGGAGAATTTGGAGCCGTTGCCGTCGTCTCTGGCAACATTCTCGGCCGCACCGCAACCCTGCCTATTTTTGTCGAGCAATCCTATCAAAACTATCAGTCCGTCGCCGCCTTTAGTGCCGCCGTCGTCTTAGCCGGACTCGCAATTTTGACCTTAATTGGTAAAGGCATCCTAGAACATTATTTCCTCAAAAAAACGCCATCCTCTTAAGGATTAATCTGCCACGATGACCCTGGCTAAACCGACGATTCACAGTCTGTAATCATCACAAACTCATCCCATTCATTGATCGCACCCTTAACCCAACCCACGGAACATTATGAGTATTCTCGTTGAAAATATTTCTAAGCATTTTGGTCAATTTCAAGCCCTCGATCAGGTGAATTTAGTCGTGCCAGATGGGAAATTGATCGCCCTTTTGGGACCCTCTGGCTCAGGTAAATCCACCTTGTTACGGGCCATTGCTGGCTTGGAATCTCCCGACAGTGGCGCAATTTGGATTAACGGTCAAAATATGACCCATTTGGATGTGCAACACCGGCAAATTGGCTTCGTTTTTCAACATTACGCCCTCTTTAAACACCTCACCGTGCGCCAAAATATCGCCTTTGGCTTAGAAATTCGCCGCATTAAAGCGGCTGAAATTCGCACCCGTGTGAATGAATTATTGGATCTGATTCAATTGCAGGGATTGGGCGATCGCTACCCCAACCAACTCTCCGGCGGACAACGCCAACGGGTCGCCCTCGCCCGCGCCCTCGCCGTGCAACCCAACGTCTTACTCCTCGATGAACCCTTTGGGGCCTTGGATGCCCAAGTCCGCAAAGACCTACGCCACTGGCTCCGCAACCTTCACCATGAGGTGAATTTAACCAGCGTCTTTGTCACCCATGACCAAGAAGAAGCCCTCGAAGTCGCCGATCAAATTGTCGTCATGAATTGCGGCAAAATTGAACAGGTTGGCACGCCTCAAGAAATCTACGAAACACCCGCAACCCCTTTTGTGATGCAGTTTGTGGGCGAGGTGAATGTGTTACCCAATGTTGTGGCGCAGGATCATCGTCAGGCGCGATCGCCCATCTTTGTCCGACCCCATGCCGTCAAAATCCATTCCCAGCCCACCCCCGCCAGCCTTCCCGCCACGATCACAGACATCCTCCATCGGGGCTGGGATGTTCACCTGAAACTCCAGTTAGCGGATCACACCCCCCTCACCGCCCACATCAATCGCGATCAATGGGCAGACCTCAACCTCAAAACTGGGCAATGTGTCCAAATTGAACTCAGTGAGATCAAAGCCTTTGCATCGTCAAAACATCACCTGAATTTCTAATATCAACAAAAGTCAAGATATTAAGCAAATACTTTTTCTGGGTATAGAATGATAGAAGTAGGCAGCCCACCCTTCGAGAAGTGCAAAGCACAACACTCTAAATCCCTCTCCTAAGCTGGGAGATGAGGGCGGGGAGGAATCTAGTGGCGCAAGCAGGATACTCCCAAAAGATCAGCAAAGATTTCTATAACTAAACAACTCTAGAGATAAGGTAATTTTCGAGGAAAAATATACCATCTGTAGAGTGTCGCATTACCTTTGGCATGGCTTCCCTAGAGCGAAGCGTAATGCGCCATTGGCCGGTACTTTCATGGCCAGAGATTGTCTAACACCACGTCAATCTGAAACAACTCACCCCACAGTGCCTGCGATCGCGTTGTGGAATACCTCTCGCAAAATACTCAACTGCCAACAGCTAAATTTTTTCACAAATAAATAACTCTGGAGATAAAACCATGATTAATCTGCAACAACAACAAAAAGAAAGCGCTATAAAGCAAGACAATTCCGTTGTGGCAATCTATGCAACCCATATCGCGGCGGAAGCGGCTGTCAAAGAACTCCAGCAATCTGGCTTCGATATGCAGAAACTATCGATTGTGGGACGCGACTATCACACTGAGGAGAACGTGGTCGGTTACTACAATACTGGCGATCGGATGCAAGCCTGGGGTAAGGTTGGTGCCTTCTGGGGAGGACTGTGGGGCTTTTTGTTCGGTTCTGCGTTCTTTGCGATTCCTGGTTTAGGACCGTTTTTGGTCGCGGGCCCGTTGGTCAGTTGGATTGTGGGGGCGTTGGAAGGGGCGATCTTGATGGGCGGGCTGAGTGCGGTGGGGGCGGGCTTGTACAGCCTTGGGATTCCCAAGGACAGCATCTTGCAGTACGAACGGGCGATTAAGAACGACAAGTTTGTTCTGATTGTCCACGGCTCCAGGTCTGACACGACCCATGCCCAAGAAATCCTCGATCGCACCGGGCCTGAAACCTTGGAACACCATCTGGTCACATCCGATGAACCACTGATGGGGGTGGCATCTCCGCAGTAGCTGTTTAGAGTGAGAGTTGCAGAAAGGTAAGATTAAATCTTACCTTTCTGCCCGAAAACTAATAACACTCTTACAAAAGAGATTTACTGATTAATTGCAATCAAATTGAGGGAAAAAGCAATGATTGAATACAAAAATAATCCAGAGAACAACATCGTCGAACTTGTCATCGAAGGGAAAATTACCGAAGAAGACTTCGATCGCGTGGTTTCTCAGTTGAAGGCTGATATTGCCAAGCACGGTAAATTGAGAGTTCTGGAAGAAGTTCGACATTTCGAGGGGATTAATCCGATCGCACTTTGGAAAGATATTCGCTTCGGCTTTGCCCATCTCAATGATTTTACCCATGCCGCACTCGTTGCTGATGCCAAGTGGATGCGGACACTCACAGAAGTGTTCGAGCGCGTTGTGTCCGTTAAGGTCAAAACCTTTGAACCATCACAGATTGAGGAGGCACGGCATTGGCTCGCAGACCTGAGCAGCGATCGCCCACAGCCGTAACGGAGTCCAAATCCTGACGATCAATGGCGGCTCGTCGAGCATTAAGTTCTCACTTTTTGAGTCCGGCGACCGTTCCATTCAATAAATGCCAAAGGAATACCCATGATGAAAGCCTCCGTCAATCGACCCAAAGCTCCCGAAGAAAGTCCCGATCCGAAGGACGATCTGAAAACCCTGTCTATGGCACAACTAGAGGCAAAACTGGAGTCGTCGCCGGAGGGTCTCAGTCAAGACGAGGCGAGTAAGCGGCTGAAGCACTATGGACCCAACGAGATTAAAGAAGAGAAAACCAATCCCTACCTGAAATTCCTCAGCTATTTTTGGGGTCCTATTCCGTGGATGATCGAGGTGGCGGTGATTCTATCGGGCATAGTTGGACACTGGCCAGATTTTTTCATCATTCTACTGTTGCTGGTTGCTAATGCCGTAGTTGGGTTTTGGGAAGAACACGAGGCGGGGAATGCGATCGCCGCCCTGAAGTCCAAGCTGTCCGTTAAGGCGCGGGTGAAACGGGATGGAAAGTGGATCGCACCACCGTCCCGTGAATTGGTCCCAGGGGATTTGATTCGCTTGCGTTTGGGTGACATTGTGCCAGCAGATGCCCGCCTGCGGTCGGGTGACTCGGTGGAGGTGGATCAGTCGGCACTTACGGGGGAATCCCTGCCTGTCACTCGTAAACCGGGCGAGGCTGTCTTTTCTGGTTCAATCCTGCGCCGGGGTGAAATTGATGCCCTCGTCTATGCTACGGGGGCGCATACCTACTCATTGGTGTCAACTTAAGGGGAGAAAGCGAAAAACAAAAGGAATCGGAAAAAACCAATGAGAAAGAGAAAGAGAGGGTAAGATCGAGAAATCACCAGAGAAGAAAGAATGATGAAAAAGCGCTCAAA
>NZ_JAYGHV010000431.1:0-8313 GCF_034932145.1 Spirulina sp. 06S082
ATCGCGCTTCTCCTCAACGAGAAACTCAATCCGAAGGGCATGGACAGTCGCATCGATCGCCGCGATCGCGCTTTGCGAATTTTTCTCGAGAGGGCGCAACTTTACCAACAATAATCAGTAAGGTGCGTTACGTTCCACTAACGCACCTTACTATTTACAAGTTATGTTTTAAAACGAAGTGTGGAAGGTGGGATAAAATCTCGTATCAGAGAATCTAAGTGGGCAAAATCTTAAGAAAAACTGTAAATAGGAGTTGATGTGAGATATGTATGTCTAAATATTGCATGGAGTTGATTCAAGTCCGAAATCAAGTTTATCCTATTGTATTGAGGAAACAATTGTAATGAATGCTTTGATTAGATTTATCAAGTTAACTGTACGAATCGTTTGTATGGTTTGCCTGCTATTTGCCTTTACTGCATCCCCTAGTTTAGCCGATAACTGTGGATCAAATGACAGAAAGCCCTTACCAACATGTACAGATGCCCGATATAATGACAATGGCGCTCTTATTGTTAATAGCTGCACTCATGATGTCACGATTAAAGTTGACATTGCTGGCGATCCCGACAAAATGTTTACCGTGGCTCCAGATGAGATAAAGGATCTAGTTTTAGGGAGTGCACAACGATTTCACCTGTACTGCTGCCCGAGATACAATAAATGCTAGTTCTCCGGTTTTTGGTTTTATATAAAAAACTATTGTTTTCTATAAACGAAGAACAATAGTTTTTTATCGGCATAGTGGGAAGTCCGTGACCTCTCGATATCATCTAAATTTCCTAGGATTACGCTCATGCAATCCTAGGAATTTTTGAGATTTTATGGTGCGTTACATTTCATTAACACACTCTAATTTGTTAACATCCGGGATTTTCTGGAGGCTGCCCGTTCTTGTAGAAGAAATACCTTCTCGTTGTGTTGGATCCCAAAACATCAACTTCCGACACCGGACGATTGTCAAAGTGACGAATTAAAGTAAGCTGATCTCGAACTACCCAAGGAACGTAGCGAGCACCCACTTGACAACCAAATAATGTGTCAGTTTGTGAAAACGAGCTCGTTTCTGTGGTAACTTGAGAGTTTGTTGTAGATGTCCGTAACACGTTAGAAATTTCCTCTCTCGTTGTTGTGTCCTTGGAGATGCCAATATTTCCAGTTAGGCCTTTCCCACCAAAGACTAATCCACCATTTATACTGCTTGTTTTCTCTGTTCCAAATGTGTAGCCTACTGACTCCTCGACAGTTTGTTCTGTAATTGATTGAGAGCCGTAGGTGACAGAGAACGTCTGCTGGACACTGTTTCCAGCTTCAATAGTGAACCCTGGTCCGTTACTCGCCTCGTATCTTTGATCGCGGATCAGGGTATACCCCATGTTCTTTTTGTCTACGAAGTTTGTTAGAGTGCCACAATTAGCCCTCAATTTGTCAATGTATTCCTGGTTTAAAGGCGTGGCTACACATCCCCACCATGAATTTCGATTCCCTGCTACGAAGCCGTTTTGTGCCTCGCACCAATTATATGTTCCTATAGCCCCAGAGGATGATGGTAAAGAGGTTGAGCCGCCTATGGGTGGGCAAGCACGCTGTCCCAAAGCTACCACTTTGTCATAGGCTGTATTCACATCTTTTCGTGCAATCTCTATCGCACTGTCAAGCTCTGGATCCTCTACTTGGATATCCATGAGTTCTACTTCGCCTACGTTATACCAATTACCCGGAGATTTCACTGAATTTGGCTGGTAGGGATCGCCTGTAAGCTCATTGGGTATTTCAACAAAAACAAACGGAAATCCCTCTGAATTAGGTGATATCTGAACTTGACTTGCCGACGCTACAAAATTCAATTGTACAAAAACGCCAATAGTAACAGTAATGACTAGGGTTATTAACCGTGCTACAAACTTAAACTTGCTTTTTGACATTAGTTAAATCCTTCTAATCCGAAGTTAACGAAATTGATTATAACAGTTTTTGTGATAAGAACTACTATCGGTTGCTGAATTTTACATTAGGTTTTTGAGAAATCCCATTTCTCCTTTATCACTTTTGCCCGTATTGCCACCAATTCACTAGAGTGCGCTATTAACATACCTTACTAAATAATTCGCATCGGGTGCAGGTCGCAACCATTTCCAATCTTCGGAAATCGTCCCGGTTCTGCATTATCTATCAAAAACAAAACTTGATCGCTTAAATTCTCTGTAATTACCCAAAACCGTCTCTTTTGAGATTCCTCTGCTAAAAATTGTCAGAAATCGAGAAAGATTGACTCACTAAAACCGGAAATGTTGCTTTGAAAGGGTGTGAGTTTGAGGTTTTATGGAGTAATCATGAGACCTAAATGAATCGATCGCTTTTTATCCCTTCTCTCTGCCTCGCAATCCAAAACGAGAAAAGCAAGCTCAAAGGGTATCTGACAATTAGGACAGCGAACCAAAGCGCGATCGCAGTCGAAATTGAAAGTATTGAAAAAAACACTATCCTCAGAGTAAAAAGGAGAAAGGTTAAAGGTTTTGTTCTTCCCTCTTTCCTCTTCTTCTCATGCCCTCGAATTTATTTCAGCAAGCGAAACAAGGGAATCCGCAAGCGATCGCGCTTCTCCTCAACGAGAAACTCAATCCTAAAGGCATGGATAGTCGTATCGATCGCCGCGATCGCGCTTTGCGAATTTTTCTCGAGGGGGCACAACTTTACCAACAACACAAACTCTTCAACTGGGTTCGCAAACAAATGTTGGCACTCAAACCGGGAGGAATAGATATTGTTACGATTCGCGGACTAGCGACGGGGAAACATAAAATTTTGTGGACGCAAGGTTTTCAATTTGAGGGACTCTCCAAAGAAGCGCTGCGATCGCCTATTTCTCGCCAACAGAATCTCCCCATTAGCAAAATTTTAGTCGTATCTGCTCGTCCTCACACGACAAAACCCACAGAGTTAGAGCAAGAAACCAGCAGAATTCAACAGGTAGTACGGAAAACCCCCCAAGGCAAAGAGATTAGCGTTGAAAAACTCCCCGCCATCTTTTATGAAGATTTAACCCTGGCGATCGCCCAAAAACAACCTCATTTAATCCATTTTTGCGGCGCAGATACCCTAGAAGGCTTGATTTTTGCCAGCGAAACCCAAGATGCTCGCCTGCTCGATCCAGGGCAACTCACACAACTCTTTCAGCAATTCGGGCGATCGGTGAAATGCGTCATTCTCGATCGCTGTTTGTCGGTGCTACAAGCTGACGCGATCTCCGACTGTATTCAAGCTACCATCGCTATTGATGCGGATATGGGAGGGGAAGGGGCAAATTTATTTACCACGGAGTTTTATCGCTGGATTGGCTATGGTGAAGGGGTTAACGAAGCCTTTGAAATGGGGTGTTTGGCACTACAAGCGGAACGGGTGAAAATTAGAGGAAATCTCCCTCAGCCTTTAGTTCCCCAATTAATTGTTAAAAATAAATCTACTCCAGAATCGGACTCCCTCCCTTCAGGAGAATCTTCTCCCCTCGCGGCAGCTATTTCTCATCTCGAACAAGAAATTTCGCGGGATGCGATCAAACTTCGCAAGCAACGCCAAAGTATTATTCAATCTACCAATATTGAGGAAAATATTCAATGGTTAGAGGAACTGCGACGGGTGTATTGTCTGGCTTTAGGTTCTATTGCTAGTAATATTGGAACGTGGCTCGAAGCAGAACGCACGACGATTTATTTTATTAACGAGGATCGCGATCGCCTTTGGTCGATTTTTGCTCAAGACAGGGAACAGGAAACAGGCAACAGGCAACAGCCCAACAATCCTCTAGAAATTTCGGTTCCCGTGGGTCGAGGAATTTCTGGACGAGTGGCGGAGATGGGGCGATCGCTGAATATTCCCTATCCGGCAAGAGTACACGAAAATTCCGAAGAAATCAGAAAACAAGAACGCAGGACTGGCTTTAAAACCCATACCCTGTTAACCATTCCTTTAAAAAATGAAGAGGATGAAGTTTTTGCGGTGATTCAATTTATTAATAAACTTCGCAAAGGCGATCGCGTCCCCCCTCTCAATCCCCAAGAAAATGATGCCGAACAATACAGCAGTCTTGGTTTTACCCCAGAAGACGAAAAGAAATTTTTACAACTGGTTTCCTCTTCAACGATTCTGAGAATGTTAGAAGGCATTCAAATCTACTATAACCTCACGCAACATCTCAAAGGCAGCGTTAAATCCACCAAAGCGGCTCAAGCCCTGAGCCAAAGTAGCGAAGAATTTAGCGAAGCCCTGCAACAGATTATGAATGCAGCGAAAGAGTTATTAAATGCCGATCGCTCAACCCTGTGGATCTTGGATTTCACCAAGCAACAACTGTGGACAGAAATTCCGGCGGAAGATGGGGGGGTGAAGGAAACCTATCTCAAAGTCGGTCAGGGGTTTGCAGGTCAGGTGGCCAAACAGGCACAAAATGGAAATTATCGACCGTTGAATATTCTCTTTGACGTTTACGAACAAGCGGGGTCTGCAACAGCGAAACAGTTCGATCTTGGAAATGACTATCGCACTTGTAGTTTACTCTGTATGCCCGTTTTGGGGTATGACGAATCTTCTCCTCAGCGCAAAAAACTGATTGGTGTCACTCAAATGGTCAATAAGACGCGAGAAGGTTTTTCCAAGCCCACACCAAGCTATACCGACGAAGCCCCGGAATGTTTTGAAATTAGCTTTGGCAAAGACGACGAACGACGCATGGCAGCCTTTAATACTCAAGCAGCTATGGTGTTACAAAATGCCAGGCAATTTTCCGAACTGGAGAGTTACGAAATTCTCTATTCCAGCTTAAAAAATATGTCAGAAGTCGCTCGTATTGCCCTCGGTGCAAAAACAGCGCGGGTTTATTTATTCGATACAAATGTGAATAAACTCTGGACAATTTTACCCGAAAGGAAAGAACACACCACCCACTTTCGTCGCATCGAATATTCCCTAGAAGATGATAACGCGATCGCCTTAGTTGCACGCTGGCAGAAAAGTAAATACATTCATATTCCCAGTACGATCCCAACAGCAGAATACGATCGTTCTTCTGTATTTTTCCCCGTCAGCGATCGCCGAGGAAAATTGGTAGCGGTGATCGAAGCATCCCGGAAATTAATGAAAACGGTATCCTTCCTGAGCAAGAATCTTCCCCCGAAAAGAAAGATCAATCGCTCAAAAGCAGATTATAAAGGGTTTGTTCATGCCGATATCGACAACTTTTATCGCACCTCCGACTCATTTTTTCATTTTTTCCAGGGCTGTCTTTCCTTCTGTCAAATGTTCCAAGTCCAGCAGGATGCCTCCGCCTTAATGCAGGCACAGCATTGGGTCTTAAACAGTAGTCGAGAAAACAGCGCCGAAGAAGTCATGAAAGCTGCCCGAGAATTAGTCAATGCCGATCGCTGTACTTTATGGCGCTTCGATCGCGATGATGAAACCTTAATTAGCGAGGGCTATGTGGGCAATGAAGGCTTGCAACTCTTCAGTATCCCTCCCCTACCTATCGGTGCTGGTTATGCGGGTTTAGCCGCCGAATACGCCTTAAATCCTCGTAATAATCCCGAATATAATTCCCAAATTCTCAAAGTGGATTTCGACCTTTATAACGATACGGCACGTTCTGCCATGGCCATGCAATCCGATAAAGAAACCCACTATCGAACCTGTAGTTTGCTCTGTATGCCCATTTTCAATCAAGAAAACGATTTAATGGGAATTTTGCAACTGGTAAATAAGAAAAAACCCGGTTATCCGTCGGAATACCATCGCCCAGAAGATTATCAAGATATTCCCGAAGGATTTCGCACCAGTTTTAGCGATCGCGATATGCGTCAGCTAGAAGAGTTCAACCGTATTGTGGGAACTCTAATTTTTGAAGAGATCATGTTTGACGAGATTCGCAAGAAAGCGGAAAAGGATGATAGAGAAGGGTTTTAGGGAAGTAGGGAGTAGGGAAGTAGGGAGTAGGGGGTAGGGAGTAGGGAACAGAAAACCCCAAAAAAGGAACAAAGGAAGAACAGGAAGAGGGGCAAATTAGCCAATTCCCTATTACCGATGACCATTATGGGAAATGGATCTTCGATCCCCAAAATCTGCACGCGGAAATGTACCCTATTAGAATCATCAAAGAGACTAGGAGATGAGGAGAATACACAGTGAAAGTTGTCCAAGAGTATATGCAAGCCCTTTACAAAAGCGGGCTTTATCCAGACAAATTCATCTGCCATTACAAGCAGGGCAATTTCGTTGACGTTGAAGACCCGGCCACAGGGAAGCGCCATAAGCTCCTCACCTTCTGCACGAATGATGTTTTGGGTTTGGTTCAATCAGAGGAAGTCAAACAAGCAGCCGTTGATGCGATATGGCAATATGGTACTTCTAACAGTTCTTGCTCGGTGTTGAGCGGTCGCATTGACATTCATCGCCAACTCGAAGAGGAAATCTCGGCTTTTAAGCATCTTCCCCATACCCAGCTATTTCTCAATGCTTGGATGGCGATGCAAGCCTTAATGGATGGATTCTGTCATTTGGCGATTACCGTACCGGGCTTTCGCAATACGCGAGAAACGTTAATTTTAACCGATATTCTTAATCACGGTTGTATTGTTTCTGCCATTGCCAATGCTGATAATCGGTCGGGGAAAATGTTCAGCCAAAGTCCCGATGTCCGAGTTAAAGCCTATCGTCACTGCGATCTCAATGACTTAGAGCGCAAATTGCGTCGTTATGTCCGTGCTGGCGATCGCATTATGCTTGTTTCCGATGCCGTTTTCTCGATGGATGGGGATATCGCCCCTTTACCTGGAATGTTGGATATTTTAGAAAACTATCCCGGTAGTGTCATCGTTATGGATGAGGCTCATGCTAGTGGCGCGATCGGCAAGACAGGACGGGGAATTTACGAGCATTTCGGCATCACCCCTCAATCGGTTCTCGATCGCGGCATGATACCGATTATCATGACGACTTTCTCGAAGTTTGCTGCGTCGGCTGGAGCCGCCATTAGTAGTCATTCTCGGGAGTTAATCGACCTGTTGGATGCGTCCCCCACTTCCATCGGTACTATTTCTCTGCCTCCTCCGGTTACTGCTGCTGCGTTGGCCAGTATTCGTCAAGTTAAACAAAATCCCCTACTTGTCCAGACGTTACAGGCGAATACGCGCTATTTGCGATCGTGCTTATACGAGGCAGGATTTAATCCGATCGGCGAAACTAATGTGATTCCGGTTATTTTACCCCCAGAACTTAGCCCGAAGCCCTTTGCCAACCATTTAATGGATGAATATGGGATTTGGGTTTCTCCTATATGGTTTATTGCTAAACCTCGTCTGCGAATTACGGCAAATGCTCTCCATACGCGGGAGGACATGGATCGGTTGGTGGAAGCAATGGTCGCCACGCGAGAGGCGGTTTATGCTTCCACGGACAAGGTAAGCTAAAACACAAGTTAATGCGCTAACTCATGGGGTTAGCGCAATTTTTCTGCTTTTGTTGTTGATTATTTACTGCTCGTTATTGTTCAACCAATGCCCGATTTAATTTTTCCGGTTTTACGTGCCATTACTCGACGTGCCAAAACTAATTTTATCCACAAAACTCGCTCTCTTGAAGCCGTACAAGAACAGTTTTTGTTGGAGATGCTGCGATCGCATCAAGATACGGAATTGGGGCAAAAGTTTGGCATTGGCAAGATTACAACGGTACAGCAGTTTCGCGATCGCGTTCCCATTCTTCCCTATAGTAGTTACGATCCTTATACGGAGCGCATTGCTAAGGGAGAACAAAATATTCTCAATCCCGATCCGGTGGTTTACGTTAGTTTGACCAGTGGTTCCACGGGGAAACAAAAACGAATTCCTGTGACGCGACGCTATCAGAAGAATTTGGGCAAACCGAATTTAGCGGCTTTTGGTTTTGCGATCGCGGCTTTAGAAGCTCGCAGTAAACAACAAGATCCCCCCAGAGAATTTAGATTTGGCAAGCTATTAACAACCAATGGAATTAATGTTCAAGGAGTCACCAGTGGCGGCATTGATTACGGTCCCGTAACGGTGGGAAGTATTCGCAGCAATCATTTACTCTATCGTCCCTTGTTAGCAATGCCCTACGATACATTAAGCATTGCTGATAGTTTATCTCGCCATTATGTTTGTTTATTATTTGCTTTAAAAAATCCGTCTATAGGAGGAGTCGGGACAAATTTTCCCATGTTAGTTCTGCGAACTTGTGGTTATTTAGAAAAATATGCTTCAGATTTAATTGGCGATTTGCGATCGGGGGCGATCGCGTCTTGGGTCA
>NZ_JAYGHV010000432.1:0-8206 GCF_034932145.1 Spirulina sp. 06S082
AGTCCCCCTTGTCCCGTCGCCAAAAACCGCGTGGAAATGCCCCGTTTTTGAGCAACTTTTCTTAACTCCAAACTGGCTGACATTTTACCGATCGCCATATCCGTCCCCACCGTCAGAATCCTCTCACAAGTTAGCGATCGCGCCCTACCCCGACCAACACCCAACCCCGAAGGTTCTTGACGAATATCCCAAATCCATTGCCCCTCGCGCAATTCCCCTGCAATTTCCCCCATTGGACTATGAAGACCATTGACCACAGATAACCCCGCTAAAATAGCCTCTTTAACCTCTTGCTGCCACTCCTCCGGTAGAATGCCCCCAGAAGGAGCAATGCCAATTAATAAAACATCGGGTTGATAGGCGATCGCCTCCCCCACCGAAGCAACAATGGGAATATCGCGAGGAATGCCCGTTAATGCCGCTAAAGACCCCCCCGCATGGCCGCGATCGATAACCGCCGCTACAGTCGCTTCTCCATAGCGCAACAACGCCAAACCCGTCTTCCCCGAATGGCCGCTAATCCCGTCATGTAATAAAATCGCCACGCGATGATTTTTAGTTAATCTCATTCCAACTCAACCCCCAAACCCGGGAAATTTCTTGGTACTAATCTCCCATTATCTAACCTTGCTCCCCGAAAGGGATCGTCAACTAAATTTAAGTGACTGTCAAGATCGATATAATTCGCATAAGGTGCCAATTGAGACATGGCCGTATTCGCCAAGGTACTATCAGAATAACAACCATACATGATTTGCAGATTTAAGACCTTGGCAATACGAATCATATTCAAGGCTTCCGTGAGTCCCCCGGATTTCATAATCTTGACATTAATGCCATGAATACAATGGGATAAACGCAGAATATCAGCACTATTAAAACAACTTTCATCAATAAAAATTGGCAAAGGGGACTTTTCATACAAAATCGGAAAGTCCTTTTCTGCAGCAACATTTAAAGGTTGTTCGAGATGACAAACACCCTGTTTTTCTAACCATTGAGACATTTTAATCGCATCAGATAAACTCCACCCCCCATTGGCATCAACGCTGATTTCTGCATGGGGTATTTCTTCTCTCTCAGCCAGAAAAAGAGCGCGATCGTATTCAATACCCTCGGGACTGCCCAATTTCAACTTAAAAACCTTCGCATCTAATAATTGTTGCCATTGACGGACTCTTTCCTTTGCCTTTTCTGGGGAACTAATTCCCACAGTTACTGAAGTAGGAATAATGCGACTTAAATCTAAACCCCACAACTTCCACAAAGGTAAATAAGCACGTTTTCCCAACCAATCATAGAGTGCCATATCGATCGCCGCCCTCACGGGAGTTGATGTTTTCGCCTCTTGTAAAACCCCCTCAATTTTTTGCCGTTCTAAAGGCGTAAACTGTTCTAAACTGGGAATCAGAGCGTTTAATTCTTCGATTAGCTTTTCTGGACTGGGTTTGCTTTCTTGGATAATGGAAAAAGGCATTGCTTCTCCCCACCCTTCCAGACCATAATGTTGTAATCTCACCCAAATATTAGTATTTCCTGCACTCGTCCCCCGACTAATGGTTAGAGGTACGCGCTTGCGGACTGTAAAAGTTTGGAATTTGATTTGCATCGGTTCTATTGGAGAATGTTTTGGCACAGGATTGCGATCGTGACAATCTTTACTTAAATTTAACTTGATTCCAACATTTGGATTATGATAGATAGACCTCGTTAAGATTCTCTCTAGTCTCATGGGCATTTACCGTCAATCCCCTCTCTCTCATTCTCTAGCTTACTGGTTTTCTGTTCTGGCTTTGGTATTCACGGCGATCGCAACACCGTCAGCCAAAGCAGAGACAATTTCTGGAATCAATGATGGCACGGGAACAATAGTGACACCCCAAGGCAGTCAATTCCAGATTACAGGAGGAACCACTGCGGGAAATAACTTATTTCACAGTTTTCAAGAATTCGGTCTTTCTGCGGGGGAAATTGCCAACTTTATCTCTAATCCCAATATTCAAAATATTCTCAGTCGCGTTGTCGGTGGAAATCCTTCCCTCATTGACGGTTTAATTCAAGTGACAGGAGGAAATTCTAACTTATTTTTGATGAACCCTGCGGGAATAGTTTTTGGGAGTAATGCCAGTTTAAACGTACCGGGAGATTTTACAGCGACGACAGCGACGGGAATTGGTTTTGGCAATAATCAATGGTTTAATGCTTTCGGAGAAAACAATTACACAGAATTAACGGGAATCCCTTTTCAATTTGCCTTTGATGTTTCCCAACCCAGCGCAATTCTCAATCAAGGGAATTTAGCTGTTAATGCGGGGCAAAATTTAACCTTAATTGGGGGAACGGTCATCAATACAGGCAGTCTCAATGCGCCCAATGGTACCATAACCCTTGCTGCTGTTCCGGGGAGCAGCTTAATCCGCATTCAGCAAGCAGGGAGTCTCTTGAGTTTAGAGGTTGAGATTCCCAAAGATAGCAATGGTGAGATTCTTCCTTTCACAATGTTGGATATTCCCGCACTATTAACAGCTTCTCCTTCCCCGACAGATGCAAATCTGGCGAATGCAAACACGGGAGATTTAATCGTGACGGGGGAAGTGCAGGGGGAAAATGTTAATCTTGCAGCCATAAATCCCATTCAACCTCACGATCCAACCTTAATTCGCACGGGGGATGGAACGCAACACAGCCCCACAGTGATGCGCTTTGGCGAAAAAGTTGGGGATTCTTGGGATTATACCTTCATTGACGAGAGAGCAGATAATCCCTATGAATTACTCTATGGAGGAGAAGCCGGCACCGTTTCCCGTTTGGTGCTCAGAGGTGAAGATGGTATTACTAAGATTACCGAAGTCTTGAATTTTGCCAATGACCCCATCGAGACTCTAAGCATCGTTGCAGAAGGACATTCTGGGGAACTCTGGTTAGGGAAAGATTTTATTACAGCGCAAAACGTTCAACAATATCGCACTCAATTGGAAAGTTGGGGAGAATCTCTCTCTCCTCTTGCAGATATTTTGCTCTATAGTTGTTTTACCGCTTTAGGGGCAGCAGGAGAAAGTTTAGTTAATCAGATTGCCAATGCGACAGGTGCAGATGTAGCCGCTTCGGTAGATGCAACGGGAAGTGCTAATTATGGAGGCAATTGGGTATTGGAGTATAGTACGGGAAATATTGAGGCAGGGATACCGTTTACCGATGGAACTTTAGCGAACTGGGATGGGAAGTTAGCAACGGTTACAGTTACAACAGGGAGTGGAGCAGGTTCTTTAAAAGATGTTACTGAAAGTGTAGCAACTATGGGAGACACCATTACATTTGACCCGACAGCATTTGCAGGAGTGGTGACGATTGATTTGACAGGGAATGAAATCAACTGGTCAATTGACAATTTAACTTTAGAGGGAACGGGACAAAATAATCTATTTCTTGATGGAGGTGGAACGAATCGCATTTTTAATATTTCTGCAAATAATGCCACCATTAAGAATCTAACCATTCAGAATGGGACATCGGCAGGAAGTGGAGGAGGTATTTATCATAATGGTTCCGGAAGTTTAACGGTCAGCAATAGCACCATTTCCGGAAATTCGAGTGGCAACGACGGTGGAGGAGTTGCGACTACATCTGCTACATCTAGTCTGACCATCAACAATAGTACAATTTCAGGGAACTCCAGTACCGACGATGGGGGTGGAATTTATGCTTACTCCAGCGTAACCATCAACAATAGTACAGTTTCAGGGAACTTCAGTGGCCAAGACGGGGGTGGAGTGGATACCCGCACTCTAAATATCAACAATAGTATAATTTCAGGGAATTCCAGTAACCAAAAAGGAGGAGGAGGTTATGCTTTCTATAATGCAACTATTACCGATAGCACAATTTCAGGGAATTCCAGCAATAACGATGGTGGTGGAGTTGCTGGCAATAATAATGTAACGATTACCAATAGCACAATTTCAGGGAACTCCAGTAACCAAAAAGGAGGAGGAGGTTATGCTTTCTATAATGCAACTATTACCGATAGCACAATTTCAGGTAACTTCAGCAACGGAGAAGGAGGGGGAGTTGATGCCTATAATATAACCATCAACAATAGCACAATTTCTGGAAATTCTAGTAACTCCTACGGTGGTGGGATTGATGCTGATAATGCAACTATCACAAATAGTACAATTTCTGGAAACTCTAGTAATGGAGATGGTGGTGGAATTAGTACCTTTAATGCAATCATCACAAATAGCACGATTTCTGGAAACTCTAGTAATAAAGATGGTGGTGGAATTTTTGCGACAGATGGAACGATCCG
Source organism: Spirulina sp. 06S082 (assembly GCF_034932145.1). Classification (NCBI taxonomy): domain Bacteria; kingdom Bacillati; phylum Cyanobacteriota; class Cyanophyceae; order Spirulinales; family Spirulinaceae; genus Spirulina; species Spirulina sp. 06S082. The sequence continues at coordinate 4,310 of NZ_JAYGHV010000432.1, forward strand.
TAACAGTACGATCGCCTTCAATGTCGCAGATGCCGATAATAACGGTACGGGGGATGGTGGAGGGATGTTTCGCGGTGGGACAATCGATACTTTTACCATTGAAAACAGCATTATTGCTCAAAACAGCGACTTGGGTGGGGAAGCACCCAATTTAGGCGGGACTTTCGATACGATTCAATTCAGTCTCATCCAAAACGCGACAGGAGCAACAATTACCACCGATACCAGCAATATAAAAGGGATTGACCCTTTGTTACTCCCCCTTGCTAATAATGGTGGTTCAACCCAAACCCATGCTCTCAATGCGAATAGTCCTGCGATTAATGCCGGGAATAATGGTCTTGTCGCCACCTCTACCGATCAACGGGGAGAAAACCGTATTTTGGGAGGAACTGTAGATATTGGAGCCTATGAAGTTGTCCCAGTTTCCGTAACATCAACACCTGTTACGCCTGTTGTTAATACAACGCCTGTTATTAATACGACACCGACACTAAATTTTAATAGTTTTAGTAACTTACTTTATATCCCTTCTCCATCTCTAGCTTTAGTTAATCCTTCAACAAACGGAAATAAATTGATAAGTGCAGCCCAAGCATTTACCTTATTTGATGCACAATTCTCTGATAGTTTTCAACAATATTTTGACAGTGGTAGTTCCTCGGGGGGAACATCTGGGGGAACGTCAGGAGGAGGAAGTGCGGCTAATGCAGGAGGAGCAGGGGGACTCACTTCATCAGGAGGAAGCGCGATCGCCGGTAATAGCTCTAATTCTTCAGCAGGAGGAGTGAGTTCATCAGGAGGAAGCGCGATCGCCAGTAATAGCCCTAATTCTTCAGCAGGAGGAGTGAGTTCATCAGGAGGAAGCGCGATCGCCAACAATAGCTCTAATTCTTCAGCAGGGGGAGAGAGTTCATCAGCAAGCGATACAACTTCTAGCACTGCTTCTTCAAGTAGCAGTGGTGCAGAAACATCAGAAAGCGACTCATCAGAAAGCGACTCATCGAGTGAAAATAGTTCGGGATTCAATGATACTGCGAATAAAGGTTCAGGAGAAAGCAATAGCGACTCCTCCTCCAATGGAGACAGCAGCGAAGACGAACTCAACCTCGCCCGCGCCCAAGGCAGTCTTGATGAAGTATACCGCGCCACAGGAGTCAAACCCGCTCTCCTCTACGCGATTTTTGTTCCTGCTGTAGGTCAATCTGAAAATGCGGAAGATTCTCCCAGCGATCGCCTCTTCCTCATGCTCGTTCCTCCTACCGGCGATCCCGTTATTCGTCCTGTCCCCATCAATCGCGAATTAGCCTTGCGAGTTGCCGATCGCTTCCGCAACGCCACCATTAACACCCGTCGTCCCACCTCCTTTATTGCACCCGCCCAAAAACTTTATGAATGGCTCATCGAACCGATAGCCAAAGATTTGGAAACCCTAGAAATTCAGCACCTCACCTTTCTCCTCGATTCAGGACTGCGTTCCATTCCCGTCGCCGCCCTTCACGATGGAGAACAATTTCTCATCGAACGCTATAGCCTCAGTTTAATGCCCAGCATGGCCTTAACCGACCTGAGTTACGCCGACGTGCGAGGAATGAGCCTCTTAGCAATGGGTGCAGAAACCTTTGACGACCAAAACCCCTTACCCGCAGCCGGTGCCGAAGTGGACTTGCTCACAAATCAACTCTGGAAAGGAGATTCTTACTTAAACGAAGAATTTACTGCTGAAAAACTGGTAGAAGTGCGAAATCAAAACTCCTTTCGCATGATTCACTTAGCGACTCATGGAAAATTCCAGTCGGGAAGTCCAGATGAGTCCTTTATTTATTTAGGGGCTGGAAAATTACCCCTAAGTCAAATTCGCAATTTAGGCTTACACGATCCCCCCGTAGAATTGTTAGTGTTGAGTGCTTGCGAGACAGCATTGGGAGACGTGCAAGCAGAGTTAGGATTTGCGGGTTTAGCGGTGTTGGCGGGAGTTAAATCTGCCTTGGGGAGTTTATGGCAAGTGAGCGATTCGGGCACATTTGGACTAATGACTACTTTTTACGAACAGTTAAAAGAGGCACCCATAAAAGCCGAAGCGTTAAGGCGATCGCAATTAGCCATGATTCGCGGAGAAACAAGATTGGGAGAAGGAGAAATCGTGACCACGAGGGGCGCGATCGCTTTAACTCAAAAGTTAGAAGGAGGAAGTGATTTAAGCCATCCTTATTTTTGGAGTGCCTTCACTTTAATTGGTACTCCTTGGTAATGCCAAAACCCTTGCATTTCGACAGGAATACACAACCAGTCGGGTGCATCTCCCAAGATTTGGAATTTGATTTGCATCGGTTCTATTGGAGAATGTTTTGGCACAGGATTGCGATCGTGACAATAGAGGTTAAATTACTCTAAAAATTCTTCGATTTCTTCTCTTTTTTTCAACCGAAGCGGCATTTTTTCCAACTCTGGAAGTGCCAGAGTTTCTCGCTGTTTCTGTCGGTCGGACTTCGGCATTAATAACGGTAGAGGATCGGGTTTTTCTAGCCAATATTCTGCCACAGGAAGAGTATGTTCTAAATCTTCTAACGGTCTAGGGATCACCATCACAGCACTAAATTCGCCAATTCTTTCTGCTTCGTACATCCCCACTTCTACCGCGACAGCAACATTCGCTACAGTTCCTCGCACGATCGCGGTACATAAACCATCTCCAATAGTTTCATAACCCGCCAATTGAATATCTGCTGCTTTTAACATGGCATCTGAGGCACCTACCATCGCCGGAAAACCTCGCGTTTCCAGCAAACCGAGGGATTGATTGCTCAAGCGGCTGTAACCGCGTTGTTCTTGTGCTTCTTCAATTAAGTGAGTGCCTATAGGAAAGATCGCTTCTAGATTGGGGAGAGGACGAGGAAGCACCATTTTGCTGATCAGTTGTCCAAATTGTTCGGCGGTTTTCGCCCCTTCTTCCACAGCGAGACGCACGTCAGCCGTTTTGCCGCGCACGATCGCGGTACAATAGCCACTGCCGATTTTTTCATATCCCACCAAAATAACCCCTGCGGATTTTAGCATCATATCTGCTGTGCCGACGATCGCGGGGAAACTGCGAGTACAGACTAGCCCAAGGGCGCTTTCCATCATAACTCGCTTTTTAATTTCTATTTCAGACATGGGTTTTTTCTTCTAATGTTCTCGGAGTGCTTTTCTTCTCCTTCAGCCTAGCAAAGTTTATTGGCAAAAAACAGCTACAAACCCCTTATACATAAAGACAGCTTGTATTTTGTCCCCTATCGCGAAAATGTAACAGATTCCCAGACTAAGTTGAAGGAAAGCAGTTTAATTTGTGGTTAAAATGATAACAGTACCATCATCCCCTGTTAGCAGCGTGAACGCGCCATCTATGAATACAACAGTTTCTTCCTTTCAGCCCCTGGATCATTCCTCCCTAGACTCCCTACCAGAAGTTTGGCCGCTAGTCGCCCGAGAATTTGCTCAAACTGTTGCCCTTCACGATCCCCACACCAAACCAGAAGTTATTCTCACTTATGAGCAGCTTTACGAGAAAATTTGTCAATTTGCGATGGGGATACAAGCCTTGGGGGTAAAACCGGATAGCAAAATTGCCCTCTTTGCTGATAATAGCCCGCGCTGGTTTATCGCAGATCAAGGGATTATGGCTGCGGGGGCTGTAAATGCCGTGCGATCGGCAAAAGCGGAACGAAATGAACTTCTCTACATTTTCCGAGATAGCGATAGTACGGGGTTGGTGGTTCAAGATGTACCAACTTTGAAAAAACTCAAACCTGAAATTGACGATCTACCTGTTGAATTTATTGTTTTACTTTCCGACGAAAAACCACCCAACGACACCCCCTTAAAAATCCTGAATTTTACCCAGTTAATGACCTTGGG
>NZ_JAYGHV010000433.1:0-8105 GCF_034932145.1 Spirulina sp. 06S082
CTGCCGGGTTTGGGATACCGATGGGAAAGAATATCTCGACTTTGTTGCGGGTATTGCCACTTGTACCCTCGGTCATGCTCATCCCGTTCTTGTTGAAGTCCTAACCCAACAAATCAAAAAGTTACACCACGTCTCCAATTTATATTACATCCCAGAACAAGGAGAATTGGCGGAATGGCTGGTCGATCGTTCTTGCGCCGATCGTGTCTTCTTCTGCAATTCCGGTGCAGAAGCCAATGAAGCGGCGATCAAGCTCGCTCGCAAGTACGCTCACAAAGTCCAAGAAATCCAATATCCTGTTATTTTAACTGCTAAGGCCAGTTTTCACGGACGCACTCTTGCTACCATTACCGCAACGGGTCAACCTAAATATCAAAAGGGCTTTGAACCCCTGGTGGATGGGTTTGCCTATGTCCCGTTTAATGATATCCAGGCTTTGGAAGATGCGATCGGGGACATTGATGAGGGCAACCGTCGCGTTGGAGCCGTTTTACTAGAAACCTTACAGGGAGAAGGAGGAGTGCGTCCTGGGACTCGGGAATACTTCCAGGAAGTGCGCCGAGTTTGCGATGAAAATGGCCTGCTTTTGATTTTGGATGAAGTACAAGTGGGCATGGGACGCACGGGGAAACTCTGGGGCTATGAAAATCTGGGCATTGAACCGGATATTTTCACCAGTGCTAAGGGTTTAGCGGGAGGCATTCCCATCGGTGCAATGCTATGTAAGAATTCCTGCGATATGTTTGAACCAGGCAATCACGCCAGTACCTTTGGGGGCAATCCTTTGGCTTGTGCCGCAGGTCTGGCTGTGGGAAAAACGTTGATGGCAGACAATCTTCTCGATAATGTTCAAAGTCGCGGGGAACAATTGCGCGGGAAGTTAAATGCGATCGCCCAACTCTATCCCCAGATATTCACTGAGGTGCGGGGTTGGGGTTTAATTAATGGACTCGAAATTGCGGAGAATCGCGATTTAACTTCGATTGATTTGGTGAAAGCTGCAATGGATAAAGGCTTGCTTCTCGTGCCTGCGGGTCCAAAAGTTGTGCGTTTTCTGCCACCTTTGATCGTTTCTGAAACTGAAGTGAATGAGGCGATCGAGAAACTCGAAAGCGCGATCGCTTCTCTGTTGGTTTAGAAACATTAACAACCTGCACTACTTTCCTCAGTGCGGGTTGCGATAAAACGGGCAATTGAAGATTGGCACTATTGGCACTATTGGATAGATCGCGGCTATGAATTTTAAAGGGGACTGGCAATGCTGTAGGACGTGGGTTGCTTGGGGATCGATCGCGATCGCCTCGAGAAAATCCACAATCTTGATCCCCTTCCATTGCACATCCAGCTTTGACCACCGGGTGACACAGTGAAAATCTTGAGTGTAACTAACCCCCAAACGCGCAACTCCCACTCCCGTAAGCCAATTTGCGGGGTTTCCCCGTAGGTTAGCACGGGAAACCCTTTGGCGAGATATTGACCCGGAGGAACGCGATCGCTTTGCTCTTCTTCAGGTTTTTGAAAGAATTTACCTTGTATCATTGACTTAGCATCATTGACCAGTTATTCTCTCTAATACTTATCCCCATTATTCCTCATCGTCTTCATCATCGTCATCCGTGGGATAAACGAAACTGTTCGATTGTCCGGTCAGGACAGATTTTCCTTGAGATAAGGCTCTTTGCGCGGCGATCGCGGCTTTGTGTTTCCAAGTCGCTTTGCGTTTGTCGCGCTTGCTTTTAGAGGTCTTCTTCTTGGGGACTGCCATAATTTTAAGTTGCGGGTATGCTGAATGGACAATTGACCATTATATCTTGAAATCGCCAGATTATTTTTCCTTTTTTTATTCCCGCAATTTCCTGGCTCAAAATCGAGAAAAGCGCTATATTTAGTGTATATTCGTTCCTCTATTGCCTAAATAACACTATTTCTAGCGTTTTTCTCTCAAATTTTTTTCTAGCTATGAGTGCCTTACCCATCCCCGATTTTACCATTAATAATCCCCAAGAGCTTGCTTCTTATTTGCGAGAATCGGTTTCTTGGCGAGAAATCGAGGCACTGACCAGTAATTATGCTCATTGGAAAGAAGAAGCCTGGGAACTGCTTTCAGATGGCGATCGCGATCGCATTAAAACCCTCAAACGCTGGAAAGATAGCGCGATCGTACAAAAATTTCCCCTCGGGACCCCCGTTCAGCGCCTCGACGATACGGAAAATCTCATGGGGGAAGTGATTAACTATTGGCAAGCCTACGGTATAGATTATATTACCTTTCAAGTTGGCCAAGACATCGATTGGTGTCGTGCCAGTAATCTCAAACGAGTTCCGAAGTAATGGCTAAAAATAAAACATGAATTTTTAAGATTTTCACCTGTTCTCTCTTGCCTGTTCTCTGATTAACTAGACATCAGCATCCGTCGAGATTAATCTTAAGATCGGACTTAACACGGAAAAAACTGACCCTTATGAGAATTCTAGTCACGGGAGGAGCGGGTTTTCTCGGTTCTCACCTTATCGATCGCCTCATGCAGGCAGGTCACGAAGTTATCTGCTTGGATAATTTCTATACTGGCAGCAAACGCAATATCCTACAATGGCTCGAAAATCCTAACTTTGAAGTCATTCGCCACGATGTTACCGAACCCATTCGCCTCGAAGTAGATCAAATTTATCATCTCGCTTGTCCGGCTTCTCCCGTTCACTATCAGTACAACCCGGTTAAGACGATTAAAACCAATGTCATCGGCACATTAAATATGTTGGGACTGGCGAAACGGGTCAAAGCCAGATTTTTCCTCGCTTCCACCTCCGAAGTTTACGGCGATCCCGAGGTTCACCCTCAGCCAGAAGAGTATCGCGGTAACGTAAATCCAATTGGAATTAGAGCTTGTTATGATGAAGGTAAGCGAGTTGCAGAAACTCTCGCTTATGATTATCACCGTCAAAATGGTGTTGATATCAGGGTTGTACGCATTTTTAATACTTATGGAACTCGAATGTTACCTAATGACGGACGAGTTGTGAGTAACTTTATCGTTCAAGCACTGCAAGGAAAATCCCTCACCGTTTACGGCGACGGTTCGCAAACCCGTAGTTTTTGTTATGTTTCCGACTTAATAGAAGGATTTATTCGCTTGATGAATAGCGATCGCACGCAACCGGTAAATATTGGCAACCCTGGAGAGTACACTATTTTACAACTAGCGCAAACCATCCAAAATATGGTCAACCCTGACGCTAAATTAATCTTTAAAGCCCTTCCCCAGGACGATCCTCAGCAGCGACAGCCGGATATTACCCGCGCTAAAGAATGGTTGGGGTGGGAACCTACCGTCCCCCTAGATGAGGGATTAAAATTAACCATTGATTATTTTCGCGATCGCCTTGCCGAAGAGGGAAAAATAAGTCAGAAATGAAATAATATTTCTCATCGTTTATTCGTCATCTCAAGCATCTATAGCCACCCCAATAATTTTTTGAGGATTTAAGATTATGCGCGTTTGTGTCATTGGAACGGGATATGTCGGTTTAGTAACGGGAGTTTGTCTATCCCACATCGGACATAAGGTAATCTGCATCGACAATAATGAAGAAAAAGTAAAACTCATGAAGTCCGGACAAACCCCCATTTACGAACCTGGATTGTCCGATCTGATGCAGTCTTGTATGAAGTCTGGAAAGCTAGAGTTTACTACAGATCTCGGTTACGGGGTCGATAATAGCGATATTCTCTTTATTGCCGTGGGAACCCCTGCTTTACCCACAGGAGACAGCGATACTCGCTATGTAGAAGCCGTTGCGCGGGGAATTGGGGCGCATCTCAAAGAGGGTTATAAGGTCATTGTCAACAAATCTACCGTTCCCATCGGTTCGGGAGATTGGGTACAAATGATCGTGTTAGATGGAGTTTCCGAACGCCAAAAAGCCGAAGGGGGAAGCGGTTCTGAGGAAATTAGCGCAGAATTTGATGTGGTCAGCAACCCGGAGTTTTTGCGGGAAGGTTCGGCGGTTTTCGACACTTTTAACCCCGATCGCATTGTTTTGGGAAGTAACAATCAAAAAGCCCTAGATATGATGGCAGAACTCTATCAACCCCTCGTCGATCGCACCTTTGGGGAAGAAGAATATAAGGAATTACCCCCGGTTCCCATCGTGATGACGGATCTCAACTCCGCAGAAATGATCAAATATGCGGCGAATTCTTTTCTCGCTACCAAAATAAGTTTTATTAACGAAATTGCCAATATTTGCGATCGCGTCGGTGCGGATGTGGTGCAAGTCTCCAAAGGAATTGGTTTGGATTCTCGCATCGGCTCGAAGTTTTTGCAAGCGGGTTTGGGTTGGGGAGGTTCTTGTTTCCCGAAAGATGTCTCGGCGTTAATTCACACCGCCGATGATTACAATTATGAGGCAGAACTGCTTAAATCTGCGGTTAATGTCAATAAGCGCCAACGTCTCCTCGTCCTGGAAAAACTGCAACAGGAAATTAAAATCCTAAAAGGGAAAACTGTGGGTTTGTTGGGTTTAACTTTTAAACCCGATACGGACGATATGCGAGATGCTCCCGCTTTGGATTTAATCGAACAATTGCATCGTTTAGGGGCAAAAGTCAAGGCTTACGATCCCATTGTTTCTCAAACGGGAATGCGCCACGGTTTGGCTAATGCGATCGTCGAAACCGATCTCGATCGCCTCGCAGATGGTTGCGATGCTTTGGTTTTGGTCACAGACTGGGAACAATTCCGCAAAATTGACTACGAACAAATGGCAAAGTTAATGAATCATGCAGTGATTATTGACGGTCGCAATTTCCTCGATCGCCAAGCTGCGGAAAAAGCAGGTTTCCGCTATGTTGGCATCGGTCATTAAATTTCAAATTTCCCGATTTATCATTAAGTTTTTAGTGGAGAGGCGATCGCTTCTCCTTTTTTACTAGATTTATTGCAATAATTGCGATTTTTCCATTTTCTACCGCTTAACATTGAATTGGAACAGCAGAAAATCTACAACCAATAACAATGGATCGAGTCAAGGCAGATATTCTACTGGTTGACGATACCCCAGACAACCTACGCCTATTAACTACCGCTTTATCACAACGGGGCTATAAAGTGCGGGGGGCGATCGACGGAAATATGGCTCTTATGGGGGCAAATGCTTCTCCTCCCGATTTGATTTTGTTGGATATTTGTATGCCGGGGATGAATGGTTATGAGGTTTGCAAACATCTCAAAGCAAATCTTAAAACCGCCCCCATTCCGATTATTTTTATGAGTGCTTTAGACGAGACTATTGATAAAATTAAAGCCTTTAGAATTGGTGGAGTTGATTATATTACAAAGCCTTTTCAATTTGAAGAAGTAATTGCCCGTATTGAAAATCAACTCACCATTCGACGCTTGCAACTTTCCCTACAAACTTTAAATGACCAATTAGAAAAACGAGTCCGAGAAAGAACTTTTGAGTTAGAGCGAGAAATTTTGCAACGAAAACAAGCACAGGAGCAATTACTTCATTTAGCCTTACACGATCCGTTAACGCAACTGCCTAATCGCTTCTTATTTATAGAACGTTTGGAAGAGGCTATTCTCAAAGGTAAAATGAATCCAAACTATAGTTTTGTGGTTATGTTTCTCGACTGCGATCGCTTTAAACGGGTCAATGATTCTCTCGGTCATAATATTGGCGATCTCCTCTTGATTGCCGTTGGCGATCGCTTACAAAACTGTTTGCGTGCTGACGATACTCTAGCTCGTTTAGGTGGAGATGAATTTGCTATTTTACTTGATGCAATCGATCGCAAAGAAGAAATTCTCACCATTGCCGAACGGATCAATCACCAACTCTCTTACCCCTTTTATCTCCACGAATACGAAGTTTTTATTAATGTCAGTATTGGTATTGTTGTCAGTCAAGATAAATTATATCGACAATTTTATGGAACAGAGACTGAAATAATTTGTTATCAAAAACCAGAACAGATCCTGCGCGATGCAGATATTGCAATGTATCGCGCTAAAGCATTGGGAAAAGCGCGTTACGAAATTTTTAATCCTAAAATGCACCAGCAAGCATTAAATTTACTGCACTTAGAAAACGATCTGAGATGGGCTTTGGAACGTCAAGAATTTATGTTATACTATCAACCTATTGTTTCTTTAATACGAGGTAAAATTATTGGTTGTGAAGCATTAATTCGTTGGAATCATCCTCAACAAGGTCTTATTTCTCCTGATGATTTTATCTCTGTTGCAGAAGAAATGGGACTTATTTTGCCTCTGGGAGATTGGATTTTAAAAGAATCTTGTCAGCAACTGAAAAAATGGCATAATCTCAACTTAGGAGAACAGCCCTTTAGTATTAGTGTGAATATATCAGCCCGTCAATTTTCTCAAGCTAATCCCCTCGAAAAAATTGAAAAAATATTACAAGAAGTTCAGTTAGAAAACCATTATTTAAAGTTGGAAATTACCGAGAGCGTTCTCATCGATCGCCCTGAATTCATTGTTGTTCTCTTGGAAAAAATCAAAGCCCGCAAAATTTCCATTAGCCTTGATGATTTTGGTACGGGATATTCCTCTTTAAGTTATTTACATCGTTTTCCCATAGACACGGTGAAAATCGATCGCTCTTTTATTCATCGATTAGAGGAAAATGGCAAGAATTTAGATATCGTTAAAGCGATTATTGCTCTCGCACATAATTTAGGAATGGACACCATAGCAGAAGGCATTGAGACGATCGCTCAACTCGATTGCTTGCGGAATTTAGGTTGTAGATACGGTCAAGGTTATTTTTTTGCTAGACCCTTAAACAGTATCCAAGCAGAAAAACTCCTTACTCGCGACCCTCAATGGTAATTAATGGCTTCGGGTTTGATATAATGTTTTTGAATATGGGTAACAAGGCAATCGAGGCAATTAAAATTCGCTTCTAAGGAGGTGCAGCAATGACTGGCATGGCAGCAACAACCAATCCTAAACAAAACTTAACTTTAGATTTAACCCAAATTGCCGCAAAAGATGTGGCTCAACTTGCAGATCGATTAGAACAAGATGATTATGCCAATCCTTTTGAAGCCTTGGCAGACTGGCATTTACTGCGATCGATCGCCTTTCATAATGCTGAATTAGTTGAACCCTATCTTTATCTACTCGATATGGAAGCCTATGATGAAGCGTAATTAATATTGAGTCATAATTTCGCAGCGTAATTTCTGTTACCAGTCACCAATCATGAGTTGCTAGTGCTTGAAAGCAAACGGGTTCTAATCGGAATTACTGGGGGAATCGCCGCCTATAAGATATGTGAAGTAATTTCCACTCTCTTTAAGGCGAAATTACAGGTTCGCGTTATTTTAAGCGATCGCGCTACTCAGTTTATTACTCCCCTTACCGTTGCAACTCTCAGTCGCCATCGCGCTTATACCGATGACGATCTTTGGCAGTCTGTCCATTCTCGCCCTTTACATATTGAACTGGGAGAATGGGCTGATTTGTTTGTGATAGCACCCCTTACGGCGAATACTCTGGGAAAATTAGCCTGTGGTTTGGCAGAGAATCTCCTCACCAATACTATTTTGGCTTCTTCTTGTCCCGTTCTGCTCGTTCCCGCTATGAATACGGAAATGTGGGAGCAATTTGCAGTACAAAAGAATTGGCAGCAACTCCGGCAAGATCCTCGCTATCACAGTATCGATCCGGGGATGGGTTTATTAGCCTGCGATCGCATTGGGACAGGAAGAATGGCGGAACCTGAAGAAATAATTCCCGCCATTCAATCTCTTCTCTATACCCGAGGTCAACAAGATTTAACGGGTAAACATCTTTTAATCAATGGAGGAGGGACGCGAGAACCCCTCGATCCCGTGCGTTTTATCGGCAACCCCTCCACGGGAAAAATGGGCATTGCCTTGGCGCAAGCAGCGCTATCTCGCGGCGCTTCTGTCACCTTCATTCATGGACCGATCGCAGACAATTTACTGACCTCTCTCTCGAAGGCAGTTCGCTGCATCGCCATTACCCGTGCCGCGCAACTTTATGAAGCCATGTTAGAATGTTTCCCCGAGGCAGACTGGACGATTCTAGCGGCAGCCGTTGCCGATGTTA
>NZ_JAYGHV010000434.1:0-7730 GCF_034932145.1 Spirulina sp. 06S082
GGCAATATTTGTGGTTAATACCTTGTATTAATCCATTTGGGGTAGAAATGTTAAAACTTCCTGTTGAACGTACTGCAATACGACCAAGATAATTCCCTATCTTTTTGCCTTTAGTTACAACAGCTTTGACGATATCACCCGTTTGGAAACCTTTAACAAATTTAAAGCGTGGTACATAACGAGAAGGGAAACCATACTTATCGGTTCTGCAAGATTGTCTAGTTCCATAACCTGTTACTTTGATTAGCAATGGCTTGCTTGTTAATAATTCTAAATTATTAACATCGCCTACACACGCTGCATCAATCCAATGTTCTTTTGGACATTCATTTCGGGTTGCTCCAATCTGGTTTAATAGCGCAGGATAGCCGCGATCGCTTGATGTTCGGGGACATCTCCCTGTTCTACGGCGTAAACGGTTCCCCCATTGGTGAGGGTATGTAGTGCTGCTAGATCGAGCAAATCTTCATCACCTGTTTCCTGTTGAGGGTGAATCTGAATGGAATTCCCCACTGGATCGAATACTCCCCAAATGTTTTTATTAATAGGAACAAACAAGGTTTCAACACGCTGTAAATAGGCAGCAGGTAAGACTTTTTCGATAGTATTAGCCGTTTTATCGCCACCTTGTAGTTCCTCGTAATGGGAAATTGTTGCTCCTTTGGCGAGATCGAAATAGGGTTGTGCAATCTGCCAAGCCTGGGTATGCAATTCTTCCAAGGTCAAAGTTTTTGGATTACCAGGAATACCATCGGGTAGCAAGTGGGCATAAGTATTTGCCTCGTGATAAATCGGCAATAGATAATCAACTCCTGCCAAAATTAGCGGTGTTTGCTGTTTTTTCAAGAAAGACTCTAAACCGTTGTTAACTTGGCGAAAGTAACTCAATAAATCATGTTTGCGATCTTCGTTGCCGGCTCCTTGTCCATGAAAAATCCCACTATTGCCTTTTGATGAGCCTGTATGTACTTGGAGACTTTTTTCAGAATCATCGTATTGCAAGGCTGCTGCAATATTGGTCGGTACATTCGTTAACTCAACTTCATCCAAGTGATAATGGGTTCCTTGAAATAACCGAACTTGGTTTTGACTCAAGGCTAGAACAGAAAACATCCCATCCCCTGATATTAGTTGCAGTAGTGGTTTTAGGTGGAAGCGATCGCCAACTACCGTTAATTCAGGGAAGGCGATCGGTAAACAGTAATAGTGGAACTGATTGGCAGATAGAAAAATGGCTAGTCCATCGCTTTGATGTTGCCAGAAATCATCATTATCTAGTTCGTAGATGGGTTGCAGCAACTCTTTGGCATCCTGTTCCCGCATTCCTAGCGCCAGCAATTTTTCGATCGCTTGTCGAACCAAATTTTTTAACCGAATCGGATTTTGCTGGGTTTCAATTCCTAAACGCTCTATTGGCGAATAGATCGAGATACAGGTCGAGTTTGACGCTGTGGTTAAAGTGGTTAATTCATCAATAGTGAATAAGTTCATGATGTACCTCTGAGTAATTTTTTTGCTCAAGTTTGTATCAAGTTTTAATCAACGGGTAGAGCATCGAGATCAATTCCATAACTACGCGATTTTGCCAGTCTTTCGTCATGTTTCCTAAATTCTCTTGGATTCTCGGTGATAAGTTGATATTCTTACTCATCGAACCTGAATTTTCTTCACAGCGATCGCCGTTTTTTTTCTACCATATATTTATACTACCTTAATACTCGAACAAAATTCGTTAGAACTAGGTTTGGTTCCCAAATCAATCATTTACCCCCCGGTCCCGATTCTGTTATTTGAAACATTGCCGTACTGAGATATCTTTCACCACCACTAGCTTGAATGGCGACAATCAGGCGATCGCGATACTGCGGTCTTGTTGCCACTTCTATAGCTCCAGCAACCACCGCTCCAGTAGAAATCCCACTGAGAATTCCTTCTTCTCGTGCTAAACGTCTTCCGATTTTATAGGCATTTTCTTCCGTAATCTGAATAATTTCATCAATTAAATCCACCCGCAGCACATCGGGAATGAAGCCAGCCCCTATCCCTTGAAGATTATGAATTCCCGACGATTTCCTGCTTAGTACCGCACTTTTAACGGGTTCAATTGCCACAATTTTTAAAGTCGGTTTTTTTTGTTTGAGATAGCAACTAGCACCCGTAAGCGTCCCTCCCGTACCAACTCCAACTACTAAAATATCAATTTGTCCTGCTGTATCTGACCAGATCTCTGGACCTGTAGTTTCGTAATGAATTTTAGGATTAGCTGGGTTGCTAAATTGTTGAGGAGAAAAAACCCCCCGAATACTAGCAATAAGTTCATTGGCACGGGCGATCGCCCCTGGCATATCTAACTCAGCAGCAGTAGTAATTATTTGCCCCCCATAAGCCTTAATAATTGATTGACGTTCTTGGCTCATATTTTCTGGCATCGTCAAGATTAAACGATAACCTTTGGCAGCACATACCATTGCCAAACCAATGCCAGTGTTACCAGAAGTTGCTTCAATAATTGTAGATACTCCAGGTTCGATTAAGCCAGCTTTTTCGGCTTCGTTAATCATGCTAATCGCGATCCGGTCTTTAACTGATTTAGCCGGATTAAAGCTTTCCAATTTTAAGACCAGATCGGCAACACAGCCAAAGCTTTGAGACAAATTTGGTAATCTGATTAAGGGAGTACGACCAATAATTTCGGTGATATTCGTGTAAATAGGCATGGACTAAATCCGTTAAAAATCAATTTGTTTGATGTTAAAACATAAGTCGGAAAAAAATCATCGTAAATCCACTCATTAAGCCAATATGAGGTAGATTACTCCAAAGGGGACGTTGGGTAATTTTGATTAAGGGAAATATGCCCAGGACAAAAACAGTTAGTAAGGTAAGACCTTGCAAAAAAGCAGCAACATCATTACTCCAAGCTAGAGTTGGTAAACTTTCACCACTAAAACCAAAACTGCGGGCGATCGTCGGTAAAATTGTTCCAGCTTCAGTAATGGCAGCAGGGATATAATAAGCCAGATTAAGCCCCAATGTCATAGGTAGATAAGCATAGATAACTTTAAGGTAATCTGGCTGTTGGGGATCGAATAGACGAGTTAACTTATGGATTAGATAAGTCGCTACAAAAGGAATACTCAATAAAATAGCAACCACAGGCAGGGAAATGAGTAAATGTTTAGAATCAATAGATAAATCTCCCCAACCTATCCAACTGAGAAGGGAATGAGAATAGTGCATGAAAACTCCCCCGAACAACAAGAGCATCAAAGCGACTTCGGCGGGAAAACCATGATGATTTTCTAAGATATCGGCAGCAGGAAAGCGAAAATTAAGCTGAACAGAACGATTGGGGCAAGCCTTGAGACAGGTCATGCACAGAACGCAATCACGATTGTCAGCTAACTGGGCTGGATGGGAGTAAAGGGGGCAACCTAAAGTAGCTTGTCCTTCAGAGGGAAGGGCATTATTGAAGTTAACCTTTGTTGCTTCCCCACCCTTGTAACAGCCAAAAGTGCTACATTGACTCCCGCAAACTTGTTGAGTCGAGCGCAATTCGATAGCTGCTAGTTTCGCAAACATCCCATTCATTCCGCCAATAGGACAGAGATAGCGACACCACAGACGACGCTCGTAAATCAGACTACCGATGACAGCCCCAGCAGCAATAATAATTAGCAACCAGGAAGAAAGATAGGCCGTATGAGGCAGATCCCACAATTTTTCCCAGAGATATATAGCCACAAAACCCGCCCAAAGCACCCAAGCTCCCCATTTATTCAACCATTTAGTTGGCCAAGGCAGTAGCTGGCGCGGCCAAATCCAGAGGGAGATGGTTCTGATCCATTCTCCCGCAATCATAAAGGGACAAACCGCACACCAAAGACGACCAATAATGGGGAACAGTAAAAGATAAAATGGCCACCACCATGCCCAAAAGAAATTGAGGGTCATACTGGCATCACGAGTTTGAGGACCAATCAATCCCATAATGGTGACGGGAATAAAGATCGCCATCATTAATAGCCAAAAACGTTCTGGCCACCAGTTACTGAGTAAAAACCGACGCAACCCAGGAATTTGATTGAGCAAATCGACCCGAAAAGCATTTTTAGCTGATTCAACTGACCAAAGTACCTGTTCAGGAATCACTGTCTGTTCGGCGGGAGTCATGCTTGCTGCTCGTTTGAGAATGGCTGCGAGTTCAGCAATATTTTCAGGATAGTCGTAACTGAGCAAACGACGGAGATCGGCTTGGTTTATTTCTAAAGGAGATCGTCCTCGTTCTCGGCAAAATTTAGCGAGGAAATAACGGGTAAAGTCGGGAATATCCTGTTTGCGTTGGGCAAGGGTAAAGAGTTTAATTTGATGAATTTCTACGCTAGGGAAAGAGATTTTCTGAGGACTGGCAAAAATAAGACGCACCCAACTGACGGTTTCTTTTGTTCTCTCTTCCTTGCCTCGATTGGCAATAATACGCCCTGTTTTTAAATAATCACTCAAGCGATCGCGCTCGGACTGACTTAAGAGGTGAGCATTCTCTATTAATAATGTACCCCTTTCGAGTAATTCAATTACACCTAATTGGGATTCGGCTCGACCAAAAAGGGCATCTGTATTTAACTGACTGTTTTCTGATTTGGGTAATTGAGCCAAGTCAATTTCAGCAAAAGGGCGGTTTTTCAATCCCGAATTACTGTGAATTAAACCGGACAGAAAGGTTTTACCACTACCAAGCGGGGCTTGTAGGATAACTGGTTTTAAATCTGTTGCTGTTTGTTGAACTTGTTGGGCTAATTTTTGACTGGCTTTACTATTGCCAATAACCGACTCATCCACGGTCATCGGTCGAGTGTAAGCTTGTAATCCTTGGATGCGTTCTTGTTCTTTGGCTACCCGTTGGGTAAAGTAGGCTAAGTCTTGAGCGAGTAAATAATTAATTACTCCCTGAAGCTCAGGATAGGTATTGGTAAGAGTTACAAAGCGATCGCGTCCCAAAAACCAAATTTCACTTTTACTTAGTGCTGCGGCACTAGCATAATAAATAGCCGTTGTTTCACTTTCTAATAAAGGTTCACAGCCAAAAATCTCCCCCGCACTACGATAATTAATATGGGTTTTCCCTACTAAAGAAGAGCGATAAATTTCCACTGACCCCCATTTTAGCAAGTAAAACCCTAACGGTTTACTTGCTTGTTCGTAGATTTCTCTATCGGCTTCGACTTGGAAAACTTGCAAACATTGGGCGATCGCCTCGATCGCTTTACTGCTCAACTGCCCCCATATTCGATGAAAACTCAACCAGTTAATACATTCTTCAATAGCTGATTCATTGAGATTGATAAGTTTTAGGGGCTGGATAGTCATAAGTTGTCACCCATATAATTTTCTGAAATCCAAATACATTAAAATCAAAAGCCAAATCTTGAGGATATTTGGCTTTAATAAATAGAGTAATTACTTTTGAACAATCAGCGATCGCCATTCTTCAACCACGACAGGAGAAACATTAAGGACAATTTCTTGTTGGTCGAGAGTTGACAGGATTAGCTGCAAGGGAATTGCTGATTCCAACTGCATTAAGATCGGCTGTAAATCATACTCCCCTAAATCAGGAGCCATTTCGGTGTCGTCCATAAACATATCCTGAGATACATCTACAGCAGTCAAAGTTTTGCTCATCCGGTTGGTAATAATTAGGGGCTTGGAGTGATCGATATTTGCTGTGCCTGGAAATGCAACTAGACGCAAGTAGATACTGTCCTGACGATCGGGAAGAATCCGTTCAAAGGCGATCGCCTGCCAACTGCCACCCTGTTGATCTTGGAGCAATTGGCGAGACTTATAAATCTCTGATTGGTAAACTGTCTGCTCTGATTCTTCTTCTAAGTGGCGAATAACAGCCTGAGCCGGAGAAACTGACAGATTAATTATCAACATCCCAGCTAAGATTCCGAGGATGAATACCGATCTGATAAAACGTAAAATGCTTTTCATTTTGATTATTCCTTGAATGGATTGATTTAGTATTAGTTGATCGCATCTTGAATAGCCTTCTGGATTTTAACTAGAAGCGATCGCCTCTCCTGCGGTTTTCCAACCTGCAAAGCTAGGTGGAAATCCCTGCACATTCTCATAACCCAATAAGTGCAGTGTCATTACTCCCATGGCCGCGCGATACCCGGCGGAACAGTACACCACTACAGGGCGATCGTGCGGTATTTGCTCCAGATTGTGCGCCAAGGTTTGGAGGGAAATATTGATGGCATCAGGGATATGTCCAGACTTATACTCAAAGGGTTCTCGCACATCCACCAACACGGTTTGAGGGTTCTTTAATCGGTTTTTTAACTCTTCCACACTAGCGATCGTGTAATAGCCTGGTGGAATTGATGTGAGAAAGCGATCGATTGCTGATTCCAGATTCACGGTTTTTTCAGACATTGCTTGCATTTTTTCTTGAAAGATTGGTTTAGTTTCTATGAGGGTTGTTGCGAGAATCGGGTTTTGCCCAATGCCAAGCAAGAGGCAAAACAAGAGAATGATTCCTAGTAATATGGTCTGAATTGGTTTTTTGAATATCATATAATTTCGCAATGGTAAGGGAGCAAATCAATTAATTAGGGCGTTGAATATGTAGCCGATACTGATAATGCCAACGGTCATCAACCCGATAAATACAGCTAACAGTTGTGGTTGCAGGACTTTTTTGAGAATCACCATTTCAGGAAGAGATAGTGCTGTTACTGCCATTGTGAAAGCTAAAACTGTACCCATTGGCATTCCCTTATTTACTAAGGCTTCAGTAATTGGCATGACCCCTGCAATATTGGCATAGAGTGGAACACCCAAAATGATTGCGATCGGCACTGCAAAAGGATTATTTGCCCCTGCATATTGGGTGATAAAATCTGTCGGCACATAACCATGAATCCCTGCGCCGATCGCAATTCCGATCGCCACATAAAGCCAAACCGATCGCACAATTTCACTAGATTGAAATCTTCCTTGCTCAAATCTTTGTCCCCAACTTAACGCCACTATTTCTAGGTTGTCTTCTCCTTCTAGAGGTATTGCTTGATGAGATTTTTGCAGTTCCCAAACAAAGGGTTCGACCCATTTTTCCAATTTCATCAGACCGATGATATATCCAGAGGCGATCGCTAAAATTACACCAAAGCCAATGTAGATCAGCGTCACCTTCAACCCAAACAATCCCCAGAGAAGGATAATAGCAACCTCATTGACCATTGGTGCTGCCATCAGATAAGAAAAGGTCACGCCTAGAGGTACACCTGCTTCTAAGAAACCGATAAACAAAGGAACCGCAGAACAAGAACAGAATGGTGTAACAATTCCTACCATTGCCGCCAAAATATTTCCTGCAAAAGTGCGCTTTCCTTCTAGCAAAAAGCGAACGCGTTCTGGTTCTAAAAAACTTTGAAATGTCCCAACAATAAAGCTAATTACAATCAGTAACGTTAAGACTTTTGGCACATCGTAAAGGAAGAAGTGCAGACTCGATCCTAAATGGGATGAAATCGGCAAGCCCAAAAGTTGGGTTACAATTTGGGTTGCTAACCAATCAAACGGATAAAATGGATCAAACATAACTTTGCCTCTTTAACGTTGCAATAGAGGCTGAATTTGTTCAACACTGATGACTTGACCTTTGCTGACAACTTTGCTATTGATTGTCGTAGAATCCCAAAGTCCCCCTTTTTAAGGGG
>NZ_JAYGHV010000435.1:0-7550 GCF_034932145.1 Spirulina sp. 06S082
CAAGCGAGGTCTGATCCAGTGAGGTCTGCACCAGCGAGGTTTGCGCCAGCGAGGTTTGCACCAGTGAGGTTTGCGCCAGCGAGGTTTGCGCCAGCGAGGTTTACACCAGTGAGGTTTGCGCCAGCGAGGTTTGCACCAGTGAGGTTTGCGCCAGTGAGGTATTTTCCAGCTGTATTCAGGAATCCAAATGCCCCAATACAAGCACTATAACCAATACTTTTTAAAAGTTTCGTGTTATCTTCTAATTTGCCTTCATCATTGGGTTTCCCACAAGGATAGAAATGGATTTTATTTTTCAACGCTTCTTTTTGCTGTCCGTAACGATGCAACTCTAGCAGTAAAATCATCACATTCAATCCCGTATAAACATCGACTTGTCGCAACCCTAAAAAGCGATCTCGATCTGCAATTTGTTCTTGGAGATTTAACATTTTTTTCTGAGGATAGTTTTCATTGGGAGGTGCATCAATATATTCTCCATCGCACCAACATTCATAAAAATTCTCTAAACGTTGAAATAATATACTATAACCAAAATTCTCAATTTCCATCAGTAGCCCCAGCAAATATTCGACAATTTCTGGTGTTAATTCCCCAAATCCCAACAGATCGTAAATTTCCCACGCTAAATTCTCATCGTTGAGATTAAATCCCCGTCGCCTTTGTTTTGTTTCTATCCATTCCTCCAAACTTTCTACAATACGCTTTGCACAAAGAAACTCCCCAAAACTCTTGTGAAAAAACTCCACCGATCCTTGATCGTCTCCCGATGCAGGTTGCAAATAAAACACCGCCAACGCATTTTTTAAACCCTCATCTCCTTTTTCCTCTCGCATCTGATTAATGAGATCGAGAGAACCTTTTTCTCCTTTCAAACGCTTTTCAATCATTTGCACCTTAGTATATTCTCCTCCCGACTGCACGACGCATAAACCTGCTTCCGTCAAGATGCGGCGCAAATCCTCAATATCTACTCCCGTTACCTGTTTTTGTATCAGAATGCTTCGCTGTTCTGTTAATACCCAATCTAAAGACTTCTCATAAATTTGAATCTTAGCTTGAATTTTCGTTGTACCCTCAAAATCTTCAACTTTCAATGCTCCATCTCGGTTCATTGCAGCTAAAAGATACAACAATAAAGGCTCTTTTGCTAATTCATCTTGAACAGTTTTAGGACAATTCTGCGATTTCAAAAAATCTCGTAATGCTTCTATTTTTTCCTTTGCTTTAGTGGGATTTTTATCAACAACTTTCTCCCAGTTCTCCAGCCATTTTGCTTGTATACCTTCATCCATCGGTAACAGTTTCACCCGTGCCAAATTTTGCGGCAAAGAACTAATTCCCTGTAACGCCAAAGATCGCCCCGTCAAAATCACCCGATGTCCCATTTCTGAATTTTGCAAACTATCTCGCTGAAATACTCCAACTTGCCGAATAAATCTCTCAACTCCACCGCTTGCACGCCCTTCTAAGCGCAACTCGTCAAACCCATCTAAAAGAAACAAAAAGCGAGTATTTCGGTCATATAACCAGCCGTTATCTGTTTGAGCAAAGTCTGTTCTTACTGCACTTTGTAACGTCTCCTCAAAACTCTGCTGAAAATCCTCAATATCTCGCAAGCGAATCAAAATCGGAGTCCAAATCGGGTGTAAATGTTGGCGAATCCAATCGGCAAACATCCGACAAAATACGCTCTTTCCTCGTCCAGGCGCACCCTGCACAAACATTACTTGCTTTTGTGCCTTATCACTTTCTAGCATTTCTCGCGCCCATTCTTCTAATACAAAAGAAGGTTGACGATTGCCCTTATCATCTTTTTTGTCTCTCCCATTCGCATCAAGAGAAATCGCCTTCAAAGGCACATAAATATCTTCAAAAGTAAACTCTTCTTTTGCATTAATGGTTTCCTTGGGTTTAGGTGCAATTTGTTCCTCCAGATAAGTCTCAATACTGAAATACTTCTCAAAAACCTCCTTTCCTCCCATCTGATACCATTTCAGAATTCTTTCCACCCCTTCCCCCGCAGCCGCCACAGCCTCATAAAGATAAGGTTCCGCATTCCGCGCCACCTTTTCCGCCAACAGTTTCGCCTCAGCATCCGCAATATTCGCCTCCTGTAACCGCGCCCTTAAAACTGCATTAAACTCCGCCGCCAACTGCGACTCGTGAAAATAAACCAGCGCCTTTCTCGCTTCCTTATCCTCTAACTCAAAGTCCCCTAATTTAGCGATTTGCCTTGCCAGTCCATCAGAAGCGCGAGGTTTCCCTTCGAGCTTCTTCCGTAACTCCTCATCCCCCTTAAGAATCTCCCGCAAACTCTCCAAATAAGCCACCTGAGACGCGATCGCCACCGCACTCGCTAAAGAAGGTTCTTCCTTCGTCACCTCCAGATACCATTTCAGCAACCCCGTGCCAATATTAATAAACGGTAAAGCCGATCCCGCCAACTCTAAAACCTCTTGCGCCACGTCAACGCCACCGCTTACGGTATCCTCCGACACTAACTCGCCAAGCGGCGCATGGAAAAATTGCCACAGTCTGCGAAGTGTTGCTTTCATTCACTTATTCTCGTCGATCGCCTCTCCAGTCTATAATAAGGGAGGATTGCGATTTTGTCGCGATCGCCTGCCCCTCAATCTGATATAACTAACCCAAGAACCTAGCAGAATAAACAGATGAGCGTAAAAAGATTAAAATTGCAAAAACCTGAAGCAGACCACGCTTTTATCGGTCTATGGCATATTTACGAGATGGAAATGTGGGACGAAGATTACTTTAATATGGACGTACAAGCCTATATCAGAATTAATGCGAATAATTTCGGTGAATTTCAGTTTGGGTTAGTTGAAGGAGGTCTTAATGGGTGGCTGGAAACAGAAGAACGTTTTGCCTTTACTTGGGAAGGATGTGATGAAATGGACGACGCAAGTGGCAGTGGATGGATAGAGTTAAACGGTGAGAATGAAATAGAAGGCCACATTGCCTTTCATCGAGGCGATCGCTCTCAGTTTAAAGCCAAAAGTGCTTAGTTTCTTCAATCTGATATAACTGAAATGCTAACATCTTAAAAATAGCGATCGAAAGTCTAGAATTATCCACATCATGAAATCCCATTGGCGAGAATACATCCACTGCGATCCTAAAATCCTGATTGGGAAACCCGTTGTCAAAGGAACTCGACTCTCTGTAGAGTTTTTATTGGGGCTATTTGCCGAAGGATGGACAGAAGATCAAGTCTTAGAAAATTATCCCACACTCACTCTAGAAGGATTACGAGCCGTTTTTGCTTTTGCCTCTGAATGTATTAGTCAAGAGGTTTGGTATGCTGCTTCTATGGTCAACCAGACACAATAAATGCAGTTTCTTGCCGATGAAAATTTTCCTAGAATTAGCATCAATCACTTGCGGGGATTAGGTTACGATGTTGCTTCCTGTAGCGAAGATGCGCCGCAGGCTGCTGATGAGGAGGTGTTGGCGCGTGCGATTCGAGAAGAACGTTTTTTGCTAACATTCGATCGCGATTATGGAGAACTTATTTATCGTTTAGGATTTCCCTCTCCTATTGGCGTTATTTATTTTCGCGATCGCCCTCAAAATCCGGCAGAATCAGCAGAAAGATTATGTAATACAATCGATCGAGGGATTGATTTTACAGGAATGTTTACCGTCTTAGAATTAGAAAAAGTGCGTCAACGTCCGCTACCTTAAAAAAATATCCTCACAAATCATGTACCTGAGATTGAATAAAATTTCCCCAAAAAGGCGATCGCGTCTTTCCCAATTCGGCCGCAAATAAGCGATAATAGAGAGCAATCTAGAGTAACATAGACCCTCCTTCCCTTAATTCTCGCGATCGCCATGAAGAGCCTTTTCCTCGACCACCTCAACAGTCCCCAGCGTCCCGTAATTGTCTTTGATGGTGCGATGGGAACAAATCTGCAAGTGCAAAATTTAACCGCAGCAGACTTTGGCGGGGAAAAATATGAAGGATGCAATGAATATCTCGTTCATACTAAACCAGAAGCCGTTGCAACGGTTCATCGAGACTTTTTAGAAGCAGGTGCAGATGTTATCGAAACCGATACTTTTGGGGGTACTACCTTTGTCCTAGCAGAATATGACCTTGCAGATCAGACTTATTATCTCAACAAAACCGCCGCAGAACTCGCCAAGAAAGTCGCCGCAGAATATTCAACCCCCGAAAAACCCCGATTTGTCGCCGGATCGATGGGACCGGGGACAAAACTTCCTACTTTAGGTCATATTGATTTTGACACCCTTAAAGAAGCCTATATTGTTCAAGTAGAAGGATTGATCGATGGTGGTGTAGATTTACTTCTTGTAGAAACCTGTCAAGATGTTTTGCAGATTAAAGCCGCATTAAATGCGATCGAAGCAGTCTTTGCAAACAAGAAAAAACGTCTCCCTCTTATGGTTTCCATTACCGTAGAAACAATGGGAACTATGTTAGTCGGAACAGAAATTAGTGCCGCGCTGACAATTCTAGAACCTTATCCTATTGATATTTTAGGGCTAAACTGCGCCACCGGTCCCGACTTAATGAAAGAACATATTAAATATTTATCGGAACATTCTCCTTTTATTGTTTCCTGTATCCCCAACGCAGGTTTACCGGAAAATGTCGGCGGACAAGCACATTATAAGTTAACGCCGATGGAATTGAGAATGTCTTTAATGCACTTTATTGAAGACCTTGGCGTACAAATTATTGGGGGGTGTTGTGGAACTCGTCCCGCACATATTCAACAACTTGCAGAAGTTGCCAAAATCCTAACACCAAAAGAACGAAAACCGAGTAATGAACCCTCTGCGGCTTCTATTTATAGTTCTCAGCCTTATATCCAAGATAATTCCTTCCTCATTGTAGGAGAAAGACTGAATGCCAGTGGCTCGAAAAAATGCCGCACTTTGTTAAATAAAGAAGATTGGGATGGGTTAATTTCTTTAGCTAAAGCACAGGTCAAAGAAGGCGCACATATCCTTGATGTTAACGTGGATTACGTGGGACGAGATGGGGTTAAGGATATGAATGAACTTGCCTCTCGTCTCGTTAATAATGTCACCCTGCCTTTGATGTTAGATTCCACAGAATGGGAGAAAATGGAAGCAGGTTTAAAAGTAGCTGGGGGAAAATGTATTCTCAATTCTACCAATTACGAAGACGGCGAACCGCGTTTTTATAAAGTGCTAGAATTGGCCAAGAAATACGGTGCAGGAGTGGTGATCGGGACGATTGATGAAGAGGGAATGGCGCGGACAGCAGAGAAGAAATTTGAAATTGCCAAACGCGCTTATAATGCAGCCGTTGAATATGGAATTCCAGGTCACGAAGTCTTTTTTGATTCCCTTGCATTACCGATTTCAACAGGGATCGAGGAAGATCGAGCCAATGGCAAAGCTACAGTTGAATCTATTGCCCGCATTCGCGAAGAATTACCGGATTGTCATATTATTCTAGGGGTTTCTAATATTTCCTTCGGTTTGAATACAGTCGCGCGTCAAGTTCTTAATTCTGTCTTCTTACATGAAGCAATGCAAGTTGGTTTGGATGCTGCTATTGTTAGCGCCAGCAAGATTTTACCCCTCGCTAAAATTGATGACAAACATCAGAAAATCTGTCTGGATTTAATTTACGATCGCCGGGAATTTGATGGTGAGGTTTGCACCTATGACCCCTTGATGAAACTAACAGACCTTTTTGCAGGTCAGAAAGCCAAGAAAGGAGAGGCGATCGATCTTAATCTTCCTGTTGAAGAACGCTTGAAACAGCATATCATCGATGGGGAACGCATCGGTTTAGATACTGCCTTAGAAGAAGCATTAAAACAACATCCACCGTTACATATTATCAATACTTTCCTTTTAGATGGCATGAAAGTCGTGGGAGAATTGTTCGGTTCTGGGAAAATGCAGCTTCCTTTCGTGTTACAATCTGCCCAAACTATGAAAGCTGCCGTTGCCTATTTAGAACCTTTCATGGACAAGGAAGAAAGTGCCAGTAATGCCAAAGGAACGGTAGTAATTGCCACGGTGAAAGGAGACGTTCACGATATTGGGAAAAACCTCGTTGATATTATCCTCTCCAATAATGGCTATGAGGTGATTAACCTAGGGATTAAACAACCTGTCGAGAATATTATTAAGGCTTATGAGGAGAGTAATGCTGATTGTATTGCCATGAGTGGTTTACTGGTCAAATCGACGGCATTTATGAAAGATAACCTCGAAACATTTAGCGATCGCAATATCACTGTCCCTGTTATTTTAGGGGGTGCAGCATTAACGCCAAAATTTGTCCATCAAGATTGTCAAAATGTTTACAAAGGTCGGGTTATTTATGGGAAAGATGCCTTTTCCGATTTGCATTTTATGGATAAATTAATGCCCGCCAAGAATACACAAAACTGGGATAATGTCAAGGGTTTTCTAGGAGAATTTGCAGAGGAAAATGATGCCATTAAAAATACTTCTCAAGATGCAAATATCGAAACATCTGCAACAGTAGAAAAAGAAGCAAAAAATCAAGAACCAGAAGTCATTGATACGCGACGTTCTGAAGCAGTTGATATTGATATTCCTCGTCCTACTCCGCCTTTCTGGGGGACGAAAATAATGCAACCCAAAGAGATTTCCTTAGAAGAAATTTTTGAGTATTTAGACTTGCAAGCACTATTTGTGGGACAATGGCAATTTCGCAAAACGAAAGACCAATCGAAGGAAGAATATGATGCGTTTCTGCAAGAGAAAGTATATCCAATTTTGGCAGAATGGAAACAGCGCATTTTAAAGGAAAACTCTTTACATCCCACATTGATTTACGGTTATTTTCCCTGTCAATCTGAAGGAAATACCCTCTATATCTACGATCCAGAAAATCCCGAACAAAAGCAGGAAATTGCTCAGTTTGAGTTTCCCCGACAAAAAGATAAGCGACGTTTGTGCATTGCAGACTTCTTCGCACCAAAAGGATCGGATATTATTGATGTGTTTCCCCTGCAAGCAGTGACAATGGGAGAAATTGCCACAAAATACGCGAAAAAGCTGTTTGATTCTGATGACTATACCAACTACCTTTACTATCATGGCATGGCGGTACAAACCGCAGAAGCCCTCGCAGAATGGACCCATGTTAAAATACGTCAAGAATTAGGATTTGCAGACCAAGAACCCGATAATATTCATGATGTTTTAAAACAGCGCTATCAAGGTTCGCGATATAGTTTCGGTTATCCTGCTTGTCCTAACATTCAGGATCAATATAAACAGTTAGAATTATTGGGATGCGATCGCATTAATTTATACATGGATGAGAGCGAACAATTGTATCCCGAACAATCAACAACGGCAATTATTACTTATCATCCTGTCGCAAGATATTTTAGTGTGTAATTTTAGTGTGTACTTAGGGTTTGCTGAAAAAGTTAGAAAAAAATTGAGGGGAGTGCAATCGCATTTTAGATGTGAGAAACTATAATCTTATATTGTCGATAATCTCTCCCTCTATAATGAAAGATAATGAGTTTCGTCAA
>NZ_JAYGHV010000436.1:0-7442 GCF_034932145.1 Spirulina sp. 06S082
CTATATTTACAACTATAGTGGGATGGATATTATTAAGACAACAGTTCGATCGTCGCTTTTTGCTGGGAATGGCGATCGCCGTTTTCGGTTCGATTGCCTTGGTTGCCAATGATTTTTCCCTAACAGCAGACAAACTAGCCGGAGATTCCTTGGCTCTGGCTTCTGCTTTATTCTGGGGAGGGTATTTACTGGTTACTGAAAAACTCAGAGATCGCTCGAGCATTATGGCGATCGCAACTTGGGAGAGTATACTTTCAACTATTTTTTTTCTTCCCGTAATGGCCATCTCTGGGGACGAACTATTCCCTCATTCTCTCCAAGGTTGGCTAACTGCGATCGTCTTGGGAATCTGTGTAATCTTCACAGTAGGACTGACTACTTATAGTCTCAAATGGTTATCTTCAGGATTAGTTGCAACGCTTTCCTTGCTCCATCCAGCTATCACAACAATCTTGGCTTGGAGCATTTTTTCAGAAACGCTAGATTTCCTAAATTTGTTAGCATTTCTGGTTATTTTGCTGGGTTCTTATTGGGTAACATCTAGTAAAACAGGAGTGAAAAATACATTTTATGAAATAGAATAACTATCGTCCTAATTTGTTGGGAATACCCGTACATCCCCCCGGAATGGTCGCGCAGGCTTGTTTATCGCCCCAGTAACAGAGATAAAGGCGTTGTTCTTCACTCAGGCGCTGAACCCCGGTGAAATCAGCTTTTTCGATGACAGCCCCCGTATGAGATCCGGTTTCATAATTGGGCGGGGCGGTTAGACTGCGAGGACTCGCCGTTTCTACGTTACCGTAAAAGAAACGAGTGCCTTTAATATCTGCTCCTCGTAAATTTGCTTCGTATAATACCGTCCGCGCTAAATTGGCTTTGACGAGATCGCAATTGCTAAAATTTGCCCCAATGACATAAGCATCGCTCAAATCTGTCCAGCGTAAATCGGTTTCTGATAAGTCGGCTCGGGCAAGCATAACACCGAGATCGATCACGCGCAAACCGTTTTGGCGGTCTTCTTCATAGCCTCCCGCACCGTCGAGGATAGCGCGTCCTAAGAGTCCATCTCGCCTCAAAGGGGTTAATAATTTAGATTGGGAAAGAAAGCGGATAATTTTGGCTTTTCCTGCTGCATCAACACTACTCAAAATTGCGGCGGTTCGTCCTTCTGAAAAGGCTCTTTCTTGCGGCCAATCTTCGAGTAATCCTTCGTCGCTTAAAGCCAGGTCGGAAATACCTTGAAAATAAGAGTCAATGGTTTGTTGTTGAGTAATGGCATTTTGGCGCATGGTTAAGTCCTTGGAAATGACATATTGTTGCCATGCGACATATACTGCAAGAACGGCGATCGCAATTTGACCGAGGGCTCCAAACCAATCTGCCCAAGAGCCAAACTCATCCCATTTATTGACCTGCAACCATAAGCCAATCCGATTAAAAATACCAAAAAATTGAGCAAATCCGGCGATCGCCGCGATCGTTCCTAATGTGCCTAAAACAATTCCTCTTTCCGAAGGCGTGAGGAATTTTAATAACCAACGTTGAATGGCGGGAAAAATGATTCGTAGGGAAACTAAAAGGGTGACGAGGGAACCGGCGAACAAAAGGAAGGAAAAATTGAAAAACCAACCTAATATAATTGTGCCAAATGCAACAAGAATAATGGTACTGCCTAAAGTTTGCGATCGCGCTTCCCAATTTTCGGAGTTTCTGGGGATGGTAAAGGTACGCGACACCATCGCGAGTTGTTTGGTTGTTGGTAGGGGAAGTCTTGACTGACTCTCGGTTTCGTTGTTGGGTTCGGTGGATAGTGGGGAGTCGGGTTTAGGGGTCATGGCGATCGCAGATTGGCAGATGGTTTTTCATTCTACTATGGGGTTTGTTCGGGTGCTAAAATGCAACACCGTTACTTCTTTACCCGACCATCTTTAATTGCCTTGTGAATCAACGCATCTTTTCTAGGGAAATCACATTATCGATCAAATTGCAAGCATCTTTGAGGGTAATTTGACCGAGTTCGACTGCTTGAATTA
The DNA here is from genome assembly GCF_034932145.1 of Spirulina sp. 06S082. Lineage (NCBI taxonomy): Bacteria > Bacillati > Cyanobacteriota > Cyanophyceae > Spirulinales > Spirulinaceae > Spirulina > Spirulina sp. 06S082. The sequence goes on from NZ_JAYGHV010000436.1 coordinate 2,034, forward strand.
AATTCTGACTCTCTTTCGCGCTCAATAATCCTAACTCAGATTCTAAGTGTTTGATATAGTGCAGAAGTTCTTTGCGAGTGTAGGTTTTTAGTGTTACCACGGTTATTCTCCCTGATGCTTGTAAATTGCTGGTATTGCTCTCTACAGAGGAAATAAGGAGGGATCGGGAAAATTATGGAGAATTGTATTAAAGTCATTGGCATTGGGTTAGAAGGCGCGATTTCTCTCGATCGCCAAACATTACAACAGATTGAAGCTGCGACGGTGTTAGTGGGGAGTCGTCGTCATTTAGCTTATTTTCCCGAACATCCTGCAAAACGCTTAATTTTAGGGAAGTTTGGGGAAGCGATCGCCCATATCTCGGCATTTTGGCAACAAGGCGATCTCGTGGTTATTTTGGTTTCCGGAGATCCGCTCTTTTTCGGTTTGGGAAGGCTATTATTAGAGTCTTTTCCTTCAGAATCTTTGCAGTTTTATCCCCATGTTAGTTCTCTACAACTGGCTTTTGCACGGGTTAAAGTGCCTTGGCAAGATGCTAAAATTATTAGCGTTCATGGTCGTTCTTTGCAGGAGTTAACGCGATCGCTACAGCAAGGATGCGAAAAAATTGCTGTCCTTACCGATGAAAATAATTCCCCCTCCGCGATCGCCTCTCTTTATCTTGCTCTCGATCTTCCCACTTGTTATCAATTTTGGGTTTGTGAAAATTTAGGAGGGGAAGAGGAAACAGTTCGGAGTTATACAGCAGAATTGTTACAAAAGCAAACATTTTCCCCTCTCAATGTTCTAATTTTATTACGAGAAGAAGAAGCAAAATTAAATTTAGAGGAATTGCCACTTTTTGGTTTACCCGATGCAGTCTTTTTAAGTTTTCGCGATCGCCCCGGTTTAATGACAAAACGAGAAATTCGCATCTCTATTTTAGGAGAATTAGCCTTAAAGCCCAAACAAATTATTTGGGATATTGGTGCGGGGACGGGTTCTGTGGCTATTGAAATGGCACGTTTGCATCCTAATTCTCATATTTATGCTGTAGAAAAGACGGCAATGGGAGCTAATTTAATTCGGAAAAATTGTCAGCGCTTGCAGGTTAAAAATGTAACTGTTATAGAAGGTGCTGCACCGGATAATTTAACAGAATTACCCCATCCCGATCGCATTTTTATTGGAGGGAGTGGCGGAAATTTGCTTGATATATTGCCAATTTGTCAAGCAAAATTACAAAATAAAGGCGTATTAGTTCTTGCTTTTGCTACTTTAGAGCATTTGCATTCAAGTATTAGTTGGCTGCAAGATCGAGAATGGGATTATCGCTTACTCAATCTACAAATTTCTCGTTCTGTTCCCATTGGACAGCTTACTCGCTTTTCGCCCCTCAATCCTGTTACAATTATTACCGCAAAACTAGGCAAAATTATGTTAAAATGAAATCTAGTCTTTCTTTAGAAGGGAAAATGAATACAGAAAAAGTTATTTCCCGCGAATATAAAATTATGCTCAAAGCCGAAAAGTTTCAAGGAGAAACGGCAATTTTTCTTGCAGCTTCTGCTCTTTTTTGGCAAAACTTTAAAACCAACATTTCCGAGATTGTACCGGAAATCAAAGGAAATTTAGATCGAATTGAAAAGAATCGCTTAATTAAATTTTATGATACAAAAGAAAAATTATTAAGAACCAATAACTATGTTTTTCGAGAACGAATTGACATCGATGAAAATAGCCAAGAAGTAACCTTAAAATTTCGTCATCCCGATCGCTACATTTCTCAAGATAGAAATATGGATGCACGCAAAAAGAATAAAGGTACAACAAAATTTGAGGAAGATATCAAGCCTGATTTTTTGAAACTCTATAGTTTTTCGACAAAACAGAAAGTTTCAGAAACTAAAACTTTACAGACTTTAAACGATATTAGCAATCTATATCCCGATATTGAGAACAAAATCCCTGAATTCAAAAAAGATAGAGAAATTGTCTTAGTGGGAGATTTTGTTGCACGAGAAACAGTCATTACCAACGCTCAATTTACAATCCGAAAATCGCCTCTTGTAAAAGCTGATTGTGCTTTGGTTGTTTGGCGCGATCGCGAAATAAATCCTCACATTCCTTTACTCGTTGAATTTAGTTTTAAATATGAAGATGAAAAAGAGGAATATACTTATAAAATGGCTCAACGTGCTTATGATGTTTTCCAAGCATTACAGAAGATGGAAGATTGGATCGATCCCAATTCGATGACGAAAACAGCTTATGTTTATCATTTAGATTCGTAACAATATGATTCGTAACAATATGTTAACTTTATCCCGATCGCCCAATTGCGATCGCGCATAATGGAATTGGAATCTTAAAGGAATCTCAATGAACGTTTCAGAATTCGATACTTTGGCTCAATTTATAAATGGATTAAGTCAAGAGGAACTCGCTCAAAGATTGCAGGTTTCGGTGCTAAAACTCCAAGAAATGAGTCAAAACTCAGATTTTGAACAATGGAGTCAACAGCACGATCCTGAAGGTGTATCGTGGAAAATTGGTCAAAATAGACGTTATCTTGTCAATCTTGCTTTTAGCAAAAAATCCTAAAATAGTGGAGGTGAAATCATGCTTTATAAGCATACACAAATCGGAGTAACTATCCTTGTTATTCTGGCAATAGCTGCTCTTTTGATGGGGGTAATTGCACTTTTTATTAGCAAAGAAGCATCAATATGGAGTGCGATCGCAGTTATTAGTTCTCTTGCTGTTATTGCTATTCTTTTTGGCACTTTAACCGTTGAAGTTGAAGCAGGAAAACTCCGATGCTGGTTTGGGATGGGTTTAATTCATAAAGAATTTAATCTTACGGAAGTTACTGATGTGAAAATCATTAAAAATCCTTGGTTTTATGGATGGGGAATTCGGCGAGTTCCCGACGCATGGATGTTTAATGTATCGGGTTTAGATGCCGTACAAATGCAGTTTTCTTCAGGCAGAAAATTTCGGATTGGAACTGATGAACCTCGAAGACTTGAATCGGCAATTCGTCAAAATATGCACGAAACTTAAGTTAATTTAGAATATAAATATTGAGCGTTAATTTAATTTAAGGTTCAATTTTATAACCTAATTCAGACAGTTGTAAGCGAGATTGTCTCCATTTTAGTTCGATTTTTACAAAAAGTTCTAAGTAAACTTTTCCGACAATTAACTTTTGAATTTGCTCTCGGGCAGCAGTTCCAATCGCTTTTAACATACTTCCTCCTTTACCAATTAAAATGCCCTTTTGAGATTTACGTTCGACGCAAATATTGGCAAAAATACGAGTGATATTGGTATCTTCAATAACACGCTCAATAGTAACAGCAACAGAGTGGGGAATTTCTTCTCGAGTGAGGAGTAAAATCTGTTCGCGAATGAGTTCTCCCATGATAAAACGTTCGGGGCGATCTGTGACCAAATCGGGAGGATAATAATAAGGTCCTGTTGCTAATTTCCCGATAATATTTTGTTGCAGAGTTTCGATTCCTGCCCCTGTCAGTGCCGAAAATTTAGCAATTTCCCAATCTTTGTCCTCTCGTAATTGTGCGTAACTTTCCTCCCAATTCTCAGTAGCAAGATCGGTTTTATTTAAGCCTAAAATAATCGGGGTTTTGCTATTTTGGAGTAACTTGGCAACATAGCGATCGCCTCCTCCAGCAATGGTAGAACTGTCCACCACAAACAATAATAAATCTACCGATTCAATCGCCATTTTTGCATTCTTGACTAGCACTTTTCCCAACTCGTGATGAGGTTTATGGATGCCAGGAGTATCGACAAAGATGATTTGTGCTTCAGGAGTCGTTAAAATGCCTTTTAAGCGGTTGCGGGTTGTTTGAGAGATAGGAGAAACAATTGCTACTTTTTGACCCACCAATTGATTCATTAAGGTAGATTTTCCGACATTCGTGCGCCCAACAATTCCCACAAACCCAGACTTAAATTCGGGAGGTGCTAGGGGAATTTCTGGGAGCGTTAATTGTTGTTCTATATCCATGAGTGAGTTAGAAAGATAAAATGGTACGTTGGCTCAATTTAATAATACTGTTGATAGGGAGATCCGCCAGAGATTCGCCAGAGATCCGCCAGGGATTGAAATCCCTGTCTCATACAAAAAATCCATTAAAATGGATTAGCTGGAAAAAAATGCGATCGCGATCGCCTAAAAAAATAATTTCCCGGCTGAAATCAGAGTAAAACGAAAATACCGTACCCATGCAAAGGACAGGATAGCCGCAAGCGCAACATAATCTTGTCAAGATTTCCCCACAACTTGACAGAGGGTGCAAATTCCGATAGGTGTAAACTGAGTAAAAGAATTGAACTGCACTGAACTCAAGGGAGTTACACTCCGTATGACTACAACACAAATCGCTGATGCTATCAAGTTTGAGAAAAACACCGATTCCTCAAAGGCGATCGCCAGCATTAGGTCCGAAGCACCTCAACTGGACAATTTAAACGCCCTCAACCACCACTTTTCCGACACGAAAGCCAACGCTACAGAAATCGTGCAGTGGAGTGCAGAAACATTTGGTCGCGGCTTGGTCATGAGTACCAGTTTTGGCATTCAATCCGCCGTGATGTTACATTTAGTCACTCGCACGATTCCCAATATTCCCGTAATTTGGGTAGATACGGGCTATCTTCCCCCAGAAACCTATCGCTTTGCGGACGAATTAAGCCAACGCTTGCACCTGAATTTACAAGTTTATCAATCTCCCCTCAGTCCAGCGCGAATGGAAGCGCTACACGGTAAACTTTGGGAACAGCACGATGTTGAGGCATTCAACCGTTACGACAAAATCCGCAAAGTCGAACCGATGCAACGGGCATTAAAGGAATTAGGGGCAACCGCATGGTTAGCGGGACTTCGCAATAATCAAACCGATCATCGCAAAACCCTTGATTTTGTCAATATTCAATCAGAAATTTATAAAATCCTGCCCATTTTACGTTGGAATTCGCGGGATATTTATCAATACCTCACCGCAAACGATTTACCCTATCATCCCCTCTTCGACCAAGGTTATGTCACTGTAGGAGATTGGCATTCCAGTCGCCCTCTCATGGCAGGAGAAGACGATCGCGATACTCGTTTCCAGGGCTTAAAACAAGAATGCGGCTTGCACCTCCCTCAAACGGAAGGAGAAGCCGAAAGCCTCGATTCAAGTTCGCTTTAGAAACAACAGGAGGGTTGGTTATAGCGCTAGGCAATAGGCAATAGGCAACAGGCAATAGTAAGCCATGACTGGGTATTAGAAGTTAGAGATGTCCTAACCTTAATGCGTGGTGCTATATTCCCAACTCCCCCAACTCCCCCAACTCCCCCCACCCCCCCAACTCCCCATCTCCCCACACCCCCCCATCTCCCCACACTCCCCACACTCC
>NZ_JAYGHV010000437.1:0-7378 GCF_034932145.1 Spirulina sp. 06S082
TCAGTGCGTGAAAGTTCGCGGATGGCTGCGCTATCAGATGACGCAGAACCGGGGGGTGGCGGTGGCGGAGGGGGTGGCAATGGATTTGGCGGTGGCGGTGGCGGTTCAGGGGCTTTTGGGAATGGAGGGGATGGAGGTAATGGTGGTGATACTGGTGGTGATGGTGGTACTGCCAATGGCAATGGCAATAATGGAGGGATAGGAATGGGTCTAGGAGGAGCTAAAACTAATGGTGGTGGTGCTGATGGTCAGGATAGTGCCAATGGTAGCGGAGGTAATGGTGGGATTTCTGGAGGCAATAATGGCGGCGGTGGGGGTGGTGCCGGCGGTACTGGTGGTGATGGGGGAAACGGTGGTGATGGAATTGCTTTAATTAGCGGTCAGATTGTCACATCTCCAGGTCACTTAACTCTCAGTGGAACGGGAGGAAATGGAGGAAGTGGGGGAAATGGCGGTGGGGGTGGCGGCGGGGGTCGCGGTGTTGGTGGAGGAGGCGGCGGCGGTGGGGGTGCTGGTGGAATGGGAGGAACTGGCGGTTTGGGTTGGTCGATCGCCGGGGACTTTCAAATTCTCTCTGGGTTGACAGATTCCAACTTGAGCAGTGTTTTTGTACTCAATAATAATACTGTGACATTGACAGCCGCAGAAATTGCCAATTTATCAATTACTTTAAGCAATCCAGAAATGTGCTTTTCTTCTCTTCCTTTCCTAGTTCCTGAAGAAAAGATGGGAGATTATGAAGCGCGATCGCGCCGATCTTGTCCTTCATTGTTCGAGTCTTTCTAACTGAGTTAAAATTTCTCGAACGGCGGCTATAATTACTTCTGGTTCATCTATCCAAACAAAATGATCGCTTTTAGAAGCCTGCATTTGTTGACTATTACTGGAGAGTTGGAGTAATTCCGCGTGAATTTCATCTCGCAGGCGATCGGCAGCTTGTAGGGGAAACAAAAATGTTCCTGGCGATCGCTTTAAAAAAGTGTTCGATTTAATATCAATTAAAGGAATATTACTGATTTTAGTCGCTTCTCGTACTTGACGCGCACTGGCATCTAAATTCCATATTTCTCTTGCCATTGTTAGCCAATGTTGGGGACGGTAAAAAGAGCGTTTAACCCTCTTTAAAGTTTCGGGAGAAAATTGACGCAATTCTTTTTTCAGCACTTCAAAACAGCCAATCGTTCCCAATATTCTCACTAATCCTAAAAACGAGCCGAGAACTGACATAATAAACCCTGACCAAAAGAATACTTGCAAAACTCTCAGTTTCCATGACATCGCCAGCATTGCTTTCTCATGTAATCCTTCTGTTAAAATAATTCCTGCTACTTTTTCTGGATACCGAGAAGCATAAAGACGAACATTATAACTGCCAAATGAGTCCCCCACTAAAATATAAGGCGGTTCGATTTCTGCTTTCTCTAAAAGCGTATTTAATTCTTTGACAATCTCTGCACTGCAACGAGGCTTAGAACTCATTTCACTCCAACCATATCCGGCGCGATCGCAAATACACACTCGTGTAATTTTTGCAAGTTCTTCTATTAAAAAATAACCGTCAATTCCCCCCAAACTATGCTCGATAATAACTGTATATTTTCCTGTTCCTTTTGTCAATAAATGGAGTTTGTGGCGACCAATATCAACAAGTTGACCGGGAGGTTTGATTCTGCGCTCTTCTAATAAAGTCGCAACGAGATGATAAACTGTTGTTATCAAAAGCAATAACCATTTAATTTTCATTTCAACCAACCTTGAGTTTCAGTATTGACCATGACACGGCCTAATTTTATATATTCGCTTTGAGTTGCCTTAAAAATGTGTTGCATTTGTACCGATTCTTCCGCATCGGCTGCGAGGACAGCAGCATTGAGAGCAATACTGCTAATATTTCCTCCTGCTATATTCAGTTGACCTAAACGTTCATAGTTTAACTGCTCCGTCGGTGTTTGCGAGGGAAATACTCGCCGCCAAATTTCAGCGCGAGCCTCTTTATTGGGGAAAGGAAAGTTTAAGACAAAAGGGATACGCCGTAAAAATGCTTGATCGATGGAATCTTTTAGATTTGTCGTTAAAATAGCTAAACCTTGATATGCCTCCATGCGTTGTAACAAGTAACTAACTTCCAAATTGGCAAAGCGATCGCGGCTATCTTTGACTTGAGTACGTTTGCCAAAAAGGGCATCAGCTTCATCAAATAATAAAATTGTACCGCCAGTTTCCGCCGCATCAAAAATGCGTTGCAGGTTCTTTTCTGTTTCGCCAATATATTTACTGGTTACGGCACTGAGATCAATGCGAAATAAATCCAGTCGTAACTCTTGTGCCAGCACTTCTGCTGCCATTGTTTTCCCTGTTCCACTAGCTCCGGCAAACAAAGCACTTAATCCCAAACCTCGGCTATTTTTCGCACCAAAACCCCACTCTTCTTGTACCTTAACCTTTTGTCGTAAATGGGCAGTAATTTGCCGTAAAATCTCTTGCAAATTATCAGGTAAAACTAAATCTTGCCAAGTGGCTTTTGGTTGGATGTATTGAGCTAAGTCTTGTAAAGAAGGGCGAGCCTGAAGCCGACAAATATTCCATAATTGTTGGGGCATGATATCAGGTTCAGTCTGTCGAGTCGAGAGAAGCTGCTGGCTGGCAGTCTGAATTAAACTGGCATTGATGCGAAATTGACCCGCAATGCGATCGAGTTGTCCGTTTAAGTGAGGGATAACAGAGGCGAGGTATTTCTCCCAAAGATGCTTGCGTTCTTGATAAGTTAAAGAGGGTACAGAATAGGTCGCGATCGCCTTTCTCTGACTGGAATAGCGTTCTTCACTACAGAGGATAAGTGGGGTTGTGACGGACTCGAGCCACTGTTGAATTGCTCTCTGACGTGGCATATTTTCCCCCCGCAATTCATGGGTATCCAGTAACAGAATGCGACCTCCCAGGATGGCTTCTCGCTCCCAAGTCAACCGGAGAGTATTTAATTCTCCCACATCATGGGGCAAGGCATCAGCCAGCAATACTTGCAAATCAAAACCCATCTGTTGCGCGATCGCATCGGCAATTTGGTATATAGTCTGCACATCCACACCACAAAGTTGCAAAATCGGCCAATCTTGCGTAGCGCGATCGCTTTGCCAAGTTTGAGTGAGTTTCTCCGCCAAAACAGCATGAGATTCGACCAACGAAACTTGTGAGCCAGAAGTGAGTCCCGATTTGACGAATCCTTGCAATGCCGGATCCATCGCCCCTTCCCCAAGGAGATAACAAAGAAGGCGATGATTGAGTTTGAGAGGAGCTTCGGTTAGGATTGTATGCGGCTCTAAGGTAATGAGTTGCCAACTCAGCAAGGGTTTCTGCGGCGAAAGAACATTGAACTCGGCTCCCGGTAGAGCCGCTAAACCCAACATCAGAGTAGGGAAATTAAGATTGGAATTGCCTCGAATTTGCCCGCAGAGTTTGCCAACAGTCGGATCGATGGCTCGAGCCACACACAAAAGTATCAAATCTAAAGCAAAATCAGAAAGTCCAAATTGTTTTTGGAGAGAAGCAAGACTGGAATGCGGCGGCAAGTTTTGGGGTTCAGGAGATAGCGATCGCTGGTTTTCGTGGAAATACTCTAGGGCGCGTTTAATGCGATCGATCCCCTCCATTAAAACCTGTTGGTTCTGCTCGTACCAGCTAAGATTTTGCGAAGAAGCATTGGTCATTATTTTTTCTAGCAGTGTTATAAATTGGGAGGCGATCGCCATAACCCTAATCCATTTCAATGGATTTTTTGTATGAGACAGGGATTTTTAATCCCTGGCGGATCTGGCTATACTCGTCATTTTCAGCATGACAGGCAACTAGCAGTGTTATAACTTGGGAGGCGATCGCCACTCAATCCCGCGAGCAAAATTAAACTTCCGTCTAGATGGCCGGAGGAAAGTATTAATTATATAATGAACCAATAATTGCACGATTAAAGAATAAAATTATGGTTGGTCGTCATACCCATGCTCTAAAGCGTCAATCAATTCAACCGAGCCGAACAGCCCAGAAAAAGGTTGCTTCCCCCTCTCCACAAACGCAACTCAACCGCGCTCAATTGAATAATGATGGGAATGACGAGCAGAGTAAGTCGTCGCCAACAGAGTCTTCTTCCTTAGAACAAGGAGGCAGTCTTTTACACAAAATTCAACCCGCAATGGATGCAGGGCAGCCTTCCCCCTCCGCCCTCATGTCGCAATTGGGCATACAAGCCAAAATGACCATTGGCGAATCTAACGATAAATACGAACAGGAAGCCGATCGCGTCTCCCGAGCAGTCGTGCAACGTCTTCAGACCTCGGCAACAGGTTTGACGGGGAACTCAGGAGATACTTCGGGAGATAACGACAATGACTCGATTCAGCGTAAACCCCTCATGGCAGGAATGAGAGGAAACTCGTCCTTACAGATGCCCCCACCCATTTCCCGCATTCAAGCCAAACCCGCAGCCTTGCAACGCCGAGAAGCCGTAGATGGAGGCGATGCTTCTCCAGGGCTGGAAACAGCAATTAATCGGGCGCAAAGTGGCGGTCAACCCTTAGATACTGGGACGCAAACCTCGATGGGACAGGCAATGGGGGCAAACTTTAGTGGCGTGCGAGTCCATACGGATACCCAGTCCGATCGCCTCAACCGAGCAGTTCAGGCTCGCGCCTTTACCACAGGATCTCATATTTTCTTTAAACAAGGAGAGTATAACCCCGGCAGTCGAGGAGGACAGGAGTTAATTGCCCACGAACTGACCCACGTAGTACAGCAAAATGGTAGTGGCGTAGAATCCAATATTAACCGAGCGCCACAAAAGATTATTCAGCGAAATCGTCTCAGGTTTGCTGATGAAGATGGTATGTTTGCCGAGGTTGTCGATGTTGCGGACACAGCAGCCGCCCACATGGGGACGGGAAGTACGGGTCCAACAGTGGGGGCTGTATCCGAGTTTCTAGGTGGGGGAAGTGTTGGCGATGGTGTTAAATCTGATGTTTTGATGGGAAGCGGTAGCGCCGGGATAGGTGGCGGTGCCTCTATTGCCCATGTCGGTGGCAGTTTGGGAGCAGCCACCAATATATTTAACACTTGCAGGGCAATCAAGGATTTAATCTCCAATGTTCGCAGTGCGAAGAAAGCGAGTGCTGAAATTACAGCCGCCAAAGCCCAAATGCAAGGCGGTCAGACAGGATTGAAAACTTCTGTTTCTATTTTAAATAAGAATATCGGAACAGCTAAATTTAATATTGGCGAGGAAACTGGCAATATTGTCTCGGGTCTCAATGGCATTACTAACGGGATTACGACCTTGTGGTCGGCGTTTTCATCGGCTCCTGGAGCAGTTGCTGCAGTGAGTGGGGCGACTTTCTTAGCTGGATCGGCTTTGGGTAGTGTCTTTGGTACAATCTCTGCTGTTCGCTCGTTTACACAAGCCAGGCGCAAAGCAATACAAATCAAGGAAATTGAAAGAACCATTGGGGTTTATGAGGCTCTGTCGATTAAATGTGAGAATCAAATCAAAGCCGATAACGAGCAATTGCTTGCATGGCAGGAGCAAGTCGACGACAATTACAACAAGCGACTGGCATTGATAAAAAAAATAGAAACGTTGAAGAATGAGCGCGATAAGACAATAGAGGAATATGAAGAGGTTGAGGACCAGCAAAGAGCAGGATTTCAAGGCGCTACCATAAATCCTACAGGAACGGATAGTCCGACAACAGGCGATCGCTTCAAAAAAATTCAAGAAACAATAGCCACAAAGAAAAGGAAATTGACGCAATTATCATCCACATCAGAGCCGTCAATGATACTTTGGCAAGTATTACAGATCCCGATCCTGCGGCAGTTCAAGCGACTCACGAGGATATCTCCGCTAAAGGTCAGGAGATTCCCTTAATCGCTGAAATGGTTGCTGCTCTAACTACTTCAGCCGCCCAACACGAAAGAAGCAAAAAGTCTAAAATGACTGAAGGGACGATGAGTGCAGTGGGTGCAGTGGGTGCAGGAGCCCTCACCCTTGCTTCAGCAGTGGCTTCAACAGCAGCATTAGCTACGCCAATTGGTTGGGGAATTGTGGGTGCTGTGGCGATCGGGGCATTGATTTATGGAATTGGCAAGCACGTTTACAAGAAGATCAGAATCAGTAATGTTAAACGAATGGATTATGAGAGAACTCTACTGGATATATATATCAATAACGGCACGATTCTGAAGCAAGGTCCTGTTGCAGGGTTTAAGGGTGATGGCACACCAATTCCAGGCACTCCCGCACCGTCTCCAGGCGGACCCGACGAAAGGAAACTACATAAATGGTATCGAAAAAACTTCCCAACTGTAGAGCAAAAAGGCTGGTTTAATAAACTTATGAGTAAGAAAAAAAGTGGAAAGCGAACCATTCAACAACGTCTTGAAGAGATTGATGCCTATATGACCAAACAAGCAGTTACGGAAGAAAAGAGCGATGTAGTTTACTATGGTATTGTTGAAGCCCTAACAACGGCTAAAGGGGATGAAGAGGTGACGCTAGATATCGATGGAGTCGAGCAAACTATAACCCTAAAAGATGCGATTACTCAACTTCTGGCCAGTAAGAGTATTAGCGCTAGTGATGTAGTGGCTGATGTTGGAAGCAGTAATGAAGATGTCCTTAAAGCGAAGATAACCGAAGCCATGAAACTTAATGAGATGATTTAATTCATTGCCACCTTAGCAACTTTAGCGATTAGTTCAAATTATGTTTTGGAATAAATCATCAACTAATACAAACCAAACGGAACAGCTTGCACTTCGCCTGCAAAAAGCGGGTTTCAATGCCCAATTTAAACCCGCTAGTCTGGATGATTCTATTGAATCAGTTATTGTCGGTCTCCCCAGTGATGAGCAAAAATTCGTTACGTTTGTTAAATTATCTTTTGCTTCAACTGCTTATCAAGCCATGAAAAAGATGGGAGATCCCGATCTGGAATCAAATCAAGATATTTTCGATGAGTTCGATCATCTACAATTTTATGCTCCCCTCAACATTAAAATAGATTCTAGCCATCTTCAAGATGTTGCTCAATTGAATGAAAAACTTAATGGTAGCTTGCCTTTAATTGGATTTAATTTAGGCCAGTTTAAAGATGTAACTCTGGCTTTTCGGCATCTAATGTTAATGGAGCAAAATAAAGTCAATTTGAAGTTGGTACAGCGAACAATTGATTTAATTTACTTTCTCATTAACGAGTATGCTCCCAAAATAGAAGCTGTTGCAACGGGTCAAACAAAGCCAGACGATCTTGATTTTTAATCTTTCGAGAATTATATTCTATGACATTTAAGATCGGGAAAAAAACGCTCAAAACAGACTTGATTTTATATGACT
>NZ_JAYGHV010000438.1:0-7256 GCF_034932145.1 Spirulina sp. 06S082
TTGACCCATGACTCCTTTCCTCTCTCTGATTTATTTTTAAAAGTAAATGCAACTTTTCCCCTTATTATTTAGGATATCACCATGAGTAGAGATTGGACTTAAAGAAACTGTATAAATATTATCCTTGTAGATGAAGATTCTGTAAACTTGGCATGATATTGATGGCGATCGCATCGCTTTTTGCTTGATTTAGATTGATTTATTATTATTTTTTGGCGAAAAATCCCCTTCTTCTCTGTATTTTCTCGCACTAACAAAGTTTACTTTATGAAAATAAAAATAACCACGTAAGTAGTGTTGGCTTAATCAGGCAGATAAGATGATTTGACGCTTAAAAATCAAATCAGAAAAATGAGAATGATACGGAAAACCTCGGTTCGCGATCGCGGTCGGATGGTAAAGTAAAAAACTGCACCTCGCGAAATTCACCGAATGGCAACCCTAGCACCCCCTTCTCAACCCCTGAACTTCCCCCTCACAGCAGTGGTGGGACAAGACGCGATCAAACTGGCTTTACTGTTAGCCGCCGTCGATCCTGGATTGGGCGGAGTCGTCATTGCCGGTCGTCGAGGAACGGCTAAATCAGTGATGGCGCGGGCAATTCATGCCCTTTTACCGCCGATAGAAGTGGTGAAAACTTCTTACTACAATGCTGCCCCTGAAGAAGAAATGGGGGAAACTGAAATTGTTGCGGCCCCTTTCGTACAAATCCCTTTGGGAGTGACGGAAGACCGCTTATTGGGGTCGGTGGATGTAGAAAAGTCAGTAAAGGAAGGAGAACCTATTTTTCAGCCTGGACTTTTAGCGAAGGCACATCGAGGGGTTCTCTATATTGATGAAATTAACCTCCTCGATGACCAAATTAGCAACCAACTTTTGACGGTTTTAACAGAGGGAAAAAATCGCATTGAACGAGAAGGGATTAGTATCGAACATCCTTGCCGACCGATTCTCATTGCCACCTATAATCCTGATGAAGGGGCATTACGAGAACACTTGCGCGATCGCATTGCCATTAGTTTATCGGCGGATGGGGTTTTAGCGTTGGATAGTCGGGTGGAAGCAGTGGAAAGGGCGATCGCTTATTCCCATTCCCCTCAACTATTTATCGACCAATACGATGAAGATATTGAAAGTATTAAAACCAATATTTTACTAGCGCGAGAGTATTTAAAGGATGTTGAATTAACCGAGGAACAAATCTCTTATTTGGTACAGGAAGCCCTTCGCGGGGGAGTACAAGGACATCGGGGGGAACTTTTTGCCCTGCGGGTTGCTAAGGCTGTAGCGGCGTTAGAGGGACGGGAGGATGTCACCTCGGAAGACTTGCGCCGGGCGGTAGAATTGGTCATTGTGCCGCGATCGTCCTTTATTCCACCACCAGAAGACGACCAACAAGCACCCCCTCCTCCTCCCCCTCCTCCCCAAGATGAGGATGGGGGAGAAGAGGAAGATGAGGAAGAGAGGGAAGATGAGGAAGAAAAGCAGGAAGAACAACAAGAACCCCCACAAATTCCCGAGGAGTTTATTTTCGATCCTGAAGGGGTAATTCTCGATCCGAGTGTCTTGTATTTTGCACAGATGGCGCAACGACAGGGAAATACGGGGGCGCGGAGTTTGATTTTTTCCGACGATCGCGGGCGCTATATTAAGCCTATGTTACCGAAGGGGAAGGTGATGCGGGTGGCAGTGGATGCGACTTTACGGGCGGCGGCACCTTATCAAAAATCGCGGCGGTTGCGCTATCCTAACCGAAAAGTGATTGTAGAACAGGGAGACTTGCGATCGAAGCGGTTGGCGAGAAAGGCGGGGGCGTTAATTATCTTTGTGGTGGATGCGTCGGGATCGATGGCGTTAAACCGAATGCAGTCGGCGAAAGGGGCGGTGATGCGTTTATTAACGGAGGCTTATGAAAATCGCGATCAAGTGGCGTTAATTCCTTTTCGTGGGGAAAAAGCAGAGATATTTTTGCCCCCAACGCGATCGATTACTTTGGCCAAAAGTCGTTTGGAAAAGTTACCCTGTGGGGGGGGATCTCCTTTGGCACATGGACTATCTCAAGCGGTTCATGTGGGGATGAATGCAAAGATGTCGGGAGATATCGGACAAGTGGTTATTGTTGCTATTACCGACGGGCGAGGTAATATTCCTTTAGCGCGATCGCTGGGGGAAACTTTACCGGAGGGAGAAAAGCCTGATATTAAAGGGGAACTTTTAAGTATTGCTGGGCGCATTCGTTCTATTGGTTTTAAATTGTTAGTAATTGACACGGAAAGTAAGTTCGTATCTACGGGGTTTGGCCGGGAAATTGCTAAAAATGCTGGCGGGAAATACTATCAACTTCCCAAGGCGACGGATAAGGCGATCGCCATGATGGCTAAGGGGGCAATTTCTGATTTAAAATAGAGACGAATGGTACTGCTTCTTCATTTGTTCATTAAAAAAGATGTTGCTACAAGAACTCAAGGATCGGGCTTATCAATTACCTATCCGCGATCGCCTAGAATTGATCGAGGCGATCGTGGGCTCCTTAAAAACAGAAAAAATAGCCGCCACTGCGATCGCCAACGATCCCAATAGAACCGAAAAACTTAAAACCAGTCAAAAGATTAAAAGTGCGATCGAGAAACTACGAGGAATTGCTAAAACCGATTCTCCACCTCCCACTGATACCGAAGTCAAAGAAATGTTAGCAGAAAGAAGAATCAACAAATATTTAGGATGAAAGTTTTACTCGATACGAACATTGTTTTGGATTTTCTCTTAGAACGAGAGCCTTTTAGAGAAGATGCAGAACTCTTATTTTCGGCTATTGGTCATGGAGATATTGTTGGATATGTTACAGCAACGACAATAACGGATATTTTTTATGAAGATGCCCTGCAATTGGCTTGCGCGATCGGTGATAAACTTGAGGCAATTATCACTCGGAATCCTCAAGATTTTATCGGGTCTTCTCTTCCTATTCTGGGAGTTCGCGAATTATTAGACAGTTTGGGTGAGACAGACAATGAATTGAAAAGGCGATCGCCATGATGGCTAAGGGGGCAATTTCTGATTTAAAATAGAGATGAATAGTATTGCTTCTTCATTTGTTCATTAAAAAAGATGTCTCTACAAGAACTCAAGGATCGGGCTTATCAATTACCTATCCGTGATCGCCTAGAATTGATCGAGGCGATCGTGGTCTCCTTAAAAACAGAAAAAATAGCCGCCACTGCGATCGCCAACGATCCCAATAGAACCGAAAAACAAGTAAGAAATGGCTGGGATGAAGCATTGAAAGCCATGTCTAGAAATGGCGACGACCAACTAGAAGAGGGTTGGGGAAATATGACGACTCAATGGGACGATGAAGAATGGAAATGGTAGTAAGTCGTTTTGAGATTTATCTGGTTCAACTGAATCCCACGGTCGGGAGTGAAATCAGAAAAGAGCGTCCTTGCGTTGTTATTTCACCGGATGAAATGAATCACAATATTGCTACAGTCATTATTGCACCAATGACAACGAAGGCACGTTCTTACTCAACTCGGGTTAATTGCTATTTTCAAGGAAAAGATGGACAAATTATCCTCGACCAAATTCGGACAGTCGATCAAAGTCGATTAATTAAAAAGTTAGGTGTTATTGAAGAAAGTGAACAAGAAGAAGTATTGAAGGTACTGGCCAATATGTTCTCTAGATAGTTTACGTGCAAGAGTTGCGATCGCGGCTAAGAGCGGGATTTCTGATTTAGGAGGTAAAATTTATTTAGATTTGGAGAAATTGTATGAGATTTTTTTGGCAACCATTCATTATCTTGGGATTTTTACTGCTGGGTTTAGGGATCGGCGATCGCGCTTTTTCTCTGCCTCTACGACTCGAAGAAGCGGCGATCGCCTCACAATTGGAGAGTCTACCAGAATGGACGCGAGAGGGTCAGTTATTGCGCCGAGAGTTTGTTTTTGGTGATTTCCGCGAAGCGATCGCCTTTGTGCAAAGTTTAGTTGAACCTGTAGACGATGCGGGACATCATCCTGATATTACAATTTCATATAATAAAGTTACTCTTATTCTGACAACTCACGATGTGGGAGGATTAACACAACTCGATCTTGATGTTGCTGAATTAATTAATCAACTTTTTGCCGATCTTCCCGAAGAGAATTAAATCTCTAATAATGAATGAAAGAACTCTATAACAGTTTGCGACCCGGACAGCTTAATATTGCCGAATGGGAGGGGGGAGAACTGGCTATCTCGGCGGTACCGGGGGCGGGAAAATCCCATAGTATGGCAGTCGGTGCCGCCCTGGCGATCGTTCGCCATCAACTTCATCCCCGCAAACAACTAATCGTCGTCACTTTTACCCGTTCTGCTGCAGCCAGTATCAAAAACAAAATTCGCGAAAATCTGCAAAAACTACAATTACCCCAAGGTAGTTTTGTCGTCCATACTTTACACGGGTTGGCATTACATATCGCCTCGCGCCATCCTGAAGCCTCTGGGTTGAATTTAGACACCTCTACGGTAATTACTCCCACCCAAAGCCATCGCCTCTTAAAAGGTGCCGTAGAACAGTGGATCGGCAAGAATTTTCAACGCTATCAACTGCTTTTGGAAGGAGTCAGTTTTGATGGGGAAGAAACGGAACGGTTGCGCCGTCAGTCGGTGTTACGAACGGAAGTATTACCGAGTTTAGCGAGTACCGTCATTCACGAGGCAAAAAGTTCGGGTTTTCTACCGGAGGATTTATGGCGAGTGAGTCAAGAATTGGACGATCCTTATGCAACTTTAGCTGTTGCTGCGGGGATTTACGACGAATATGAGAAGATTATGCGATCGCGGGATTTCATCGACTACGATGACATGATTCTCGCGGCTTTACGGGTGTTAAAACGCCCCGCAATCCGTCAATTGTGGCAAAAACAAGTCTTTGGGGTATTTGAGGACGAAGCGCAGGATTCAACCCCCTTACAGACGCAATTATTGCAAATTCTGGCGACTTCTCCCGACTCATCCCAAGTTAATCTCGTTCGTGTGGGGGATCCCAACCAAGCCATTAACTCGACTTTTACCCCAGCCGATCCCCTTTATTTTAATCATTTTTGCGATCTGTGCGATCGCCAGGGCAATCTCGCAACAATGGATCGATCGGGACGTAGCAGCCCTATTATTTTACAGTCCGCGAACTTTGTTTTGAACTGGACAAACCAATTATGGTGGGAGGAAAACCAGAAAAAAGCCAGAAAACAAAATAACTTACTTCTCCCCTTCAAAAGGCAAAATATTCACCCCGTCGATCCCGACGATCCTCAACCCGATGCAAACCCGATCGCCACCGGAAAAGGGGTAGAAATTTATACTCCCGATGATGTGTATCAAACCGTAGAAGAAATTGGCAAACGCGCGATCGCCTTATTATCTCAAAATCCCCAACATAATGCCGCCATTTTAGTCCGAGAAAATCGCCAAGCACATTTTCTCGCCGAAAAACTTAAGCCTCTGCAAAAAGATGGAGATTTTAACATCTATGAAGTGGGAGAAATGGAACGTCATTCCAAAATTCCCGCAGAAATGCTCAAATTGTTAGCATTTTTAGATCGTCCCCATTCTCCAGATAATCTGAAAGGGGCATTAGAAATCCTCGAACAACGCGATCTTATTGCTACGCAAGACCTCAACGCTTTAGCCACTTCTCCAGAACAATTTCTCTATCCTACTCCTCTCGATCCGCCCCAAAAACAGCACGTTAAAAATGCAAGGAGATATTGTAATAATCTCCTTCGCGCCCGTTTAGAATTGCCCTCCTATCATCTCATTTCTTTTTTGGGCATGACCATGAAATATACAGGATCGGAATTAGCAACCGTGCAGAAATTAGCAGAAAGAACCGTTAAACAAACTTTAGGTAATAAATCTCTGAAAGCGATTATTGAAGCCTTACAAGAAATCGTTGCTTCTGAACGTTTTGAAGGAGTTCAAGAAGAATCCGACGATCTTTATATTCGTTCGGGTCAATTAACTATTATTACCATGCACAAAGCGAAAGGATTAGATTGGGATTATGTCTTTATTCCTTTTCTGCATGAAGATATCATTCCTGGATCGCCTTGGGTACCGACAGCGAGTAAGTTTTTAGGAGATTTGACCTTAGATGAAGTCGCCCGCGCTCAAATTCGTACTGCTGTTCATAATGCTCATTTAGAATCTTTAGGAGAAGCCGATAAAATAACCTCATTTGCTCCACCTTTGCAAGCATGGGAAGAAGCCAATCAGTTAAAAAAAGCAGAAGAATATCGCTTACTTTATGTTGCCATGACGCGGGCAAAACGATTACTCTGGATGTCAGCCGCGAAAAAGGGTCCCTTTCGTTGGAGTATTTTTAATGGACAATCAGCAGATAATCTTCAGATGAAAAAACCCTGTCCGGCGATCGCGGCTTTAAAGAATAAGTTAGCCCTTTTATTAAGAGAGGTAGAAAAATGTTAAGTACAGAAACAAGCAAAATAAATTAGAAAATCGGGGAAATTTCTAAAGTTTTCGTTAACCCTATACCAAATCCGGCGATCGCAGACCCGATTATACGAACGCCGCAAACCCCCTTGAGACAAGGTATATCTTGTTTCTACAAAGGGCAGGGCAAATATTTTATATTCCAAAAATGTTATATTGCAGAAAATCACATTCAGAAAAATATTCCAAAACCCCAGCAAAAAAAGAAATATTCCTATATAATTCCTATATGCGATATAAAAACTGAGAATTAAAGAAGAATGTATTTTGAATCATTCGATCCCTCTTCTAGTAAAGATCTGTGGGCAATCTTGGCTAAACTTGCAGATCGCTCTGATGGTGCGGAACTTTTACGGGAATTCCGAGAGTTCTATAAAAATGTAGAAACTGCGAAAAGGTTGCAAAATCAACTGATTAAGGGACGTGCGGCGAGTCGGGTGGTTTTGATTGAGTCTATCGAGTCTGCACGAGAATCTCTAATTATTGTCAGTCCTTGGTTAAACAAGCGTAGTGTTGATGAAGAAATCTTATTGAGGATGACAGCTTTGCTCGATCGCGGCTGTCATCTTTGTATTGGTTGGGGGTATAGTTACGATATTCGCGGCTTACATCCTAATGGCAATGTCATTAGTATTACCCGCGATCGGCAATTTAGTGTCAGGAACCTCAGCCTAAAGGCGTGAGGCTTGAAAGAGAAATCTGACAAGCCATTCTGACCAGACTAAGTACCCAGCGTACTACGTTATTTGGGTCACGAC
>NZ_JAYGHV010000439.1:0-7063 GCF_034932145.1 Spirulina sp. 06S082
GGGTTGTTTAATTAGATACAGTAATTGTCCTGTTAAAAGTGCAATACAAAAGCACCCTAATTAAACAACTCCAAGGCGGTAGCGAAACTAATATAAAGCCGTCCTATAAGGACGGGGTTTCTACCCATTTTTTCGATGAATATTGCAGTTGTCGGCTTGAGTCACAAAACAGCCCCCGTTGAGATTCGCGAAAAAGTCAGTATTCCCGAAGCTCAACTTGAAGAAGCGATCGCCCATATTAAAACTTATCCCCACATCGAAGAAGTTGCCATTCTCAGCACCTGTAATCGTTTAGAAATCTATTTTATTACCACGGAAAGCGAACCTGGGGTGATTGAAGTGACCCAGTTTCTCGCGGAAATTAGCAAAATTTCTCTCTTCCATTTACGCCGCCATCTCTTTGTCCTCCTTCACGAGGATGCAATGCGCCATCTGATGTGGGTTGCAGGAGGGTTAGATAGTTTGGTTTTGGGAGAAGGACAGATTTTGGCACAAGTGAAAACTACCCATAAACTCGCCCAAAAGTATAAAGGCTTGGGAAGATTGTTAGATCGTCTCTTTAAACAGGCGATCGCGGCGGGAAAACGAGTTCGCAGCGAAACCAATATTGGCACCGGTGCCGTCTCTATCTCCTCTGCGGCGGTAGAATTGGCGAAAATTAAGGCAGAAGACCTCTCCACCAAGCGCATTACCATCGTTGGGGCGGGGAAAATGGCACAATTGCTGGTCAAACATTTGCTCTCGAAAAAAGCAGAAAATATCACTATTGTCAACCGATCGCAGAAGCGATCGCAGGCACTCTCCCAAAAATTCCCCGAGGCAAACCTGAACTTGCGTCCCTTAGAGGAAATGATGGACGCGATCGCCGATTCTGATATTGTTTTTACCAGCACCGGAGCCACAGAACCCATTTTAGACCGCGCCAAATTAACAGCGCATCTCCCCCCAGAGCAGTCGTTAATGCTTGTTGATATCTCCGTCCCCCTCAACGTTCGCGCAGATGTCAAAGAATTGACCCAGATTCAACTTTATAACGTTGATGACCTCAAAGCCGTCGTTGCCCAGAATACCGCCCAACGCCGTAAAATGGCACAGGAAGCGGAAAAATTACTGGAAGAAGAAGTCGTGGCTTATGAAGTTTGGCGGCGATCGCTAGAAACCATTCCCACTATTAATTGCCTGCGTCAGAAAATCGAAGATATTCGGGAACAAGAATTAGAAAAAGCCCTCTCTCGCTTAGGTACAGAATTTGCCGATAAGCACCAAGAAACCATCGAGGCACTCACCCGAGGCATTGTTAATAAAATTCTCCACGATCCGATGGTACAACTCCGCGCCCAACAGGATATCGAGGCACGCCGCCGCGCCATTCAATCCTTGCATCTGTTATTTAATCTCGACACGGGAGAACAGTATAGTTAATCTTACAGGCGATCGCTGTCTTCAAAGGTTTTCCGAAAACGCTGAATTAATTCCTCGAGACCTTCTTGGCGACCTTCTTCCTTAGCTTGCTAAGGAATTAGTTAGAGTCTTTGCCAATCAAACACCTCCCGAAAAACTCGGGATGTTGTTTTTTAGCAACAAATTAACTAGAGTGAAGGAAAATGTTAGAGAAATAAAGATCGTGGCTTTTAAGATCGGGTTATTGGGTTTAGGAACCGTAGGGACAGGAACGGCGGAAATTTTGTTGAATCCAGCCGGACGCAGTGCTTTACTGGGGGAGGTGGAAATTCACCGGGTGGGAGTTCGTTCCTTGGATAAACCTCGGGCGATCGCGCTACCGCCAGAGATTGTGACGACGGATGTTGAGGGTATTATAGATGATCCTGAAGTTGATATTGTGGTGGAATTAATCGGGGGGATCGAACCGGCGCGATCGCTGATCCTCAAGGCGATCGCCTCGGGTAAGCACGTGGTAACGGCAAATAAGGCGGTAATTGCCCGTCATGGGGATGAGATTTATACGGCGGCGAATAAGGCGGGGGTATACATTCTCCTGGAAGCGGCGGTGGGGGGCGGAATACCGATTTTACAGCCCTTAAAACAATCCTTGGGTGCTAACCGCATTCAGCGCGTTACGGGCATCATTAATGGGACGACCAATTATATTTTGACCCAGATGAAGGAAGCGGGGCGAGATTTTGCGGATGTTCTCGCAGAAGCGCAACAGTTGGGCTATGCGGAAGCCGATCCTACGGCAGATGTAGACGGTTTTGATGCTGCGGATAAAATTTCGATTTTGGCTTCTTTGGCCTTTGGCGATCGCATTCACTACGAGGATATCGAACGGGAGGGCATTCGTCAAATTAACACCACTGATATTACCTATGCCGATCGCCTGGGATTTGCCATTAAATTGCTGGCGATCGCCCAAAAGGACAGCCATACTCGCGACAGTTTGCAAGTGCGGGTGGGTCCTACTCTCGTCCCTTATAAGCACCCTCTCGCCAGCGTAAATGGGGTATATAACGCCATTTTCGTTGAAGGGGATCCCTTGGGAGAGGTGATGTTTTATGGCCCAGGTGCGGGGAAAGGGGCGACGGCGAGTGCGGTAGTTGCAGATATTCTCAATATTGTGGCGTTGTTAAAGAGTATTGATGTGAGTAAAGGCGCTCATCCCCTTTATGGCTGTTTCCATCAAGATTATGCCACAGTTACCCCGATTGAGGAGTTAGAAACCAAATTTTACGCCCGGTTTTTGTGCGGCGATCGCCCAGGGGTTTTGGGGCATTTGGGGACTTGTTTTGGCAATAATGGGGTTAGTTTGGAATCTCTGGTGCAGATTGGCTTTCAAGGCGATCGCGCGGAGGTTGTGGTGGTAACTCATGATGTGCGGGAGGGCAATTTCCATCGGGCGATCGATGCTATTCATCAATTCGAGTCTGTGGATGATATTAAGGTAGCCAGTATTTTACGGGTGTTTTAATGGATAGAGTATGGGCTTTTATATGTGCAAAAGACGGATACTCTCGATAATTAAAAGTGTTGCCCAGACTATGATGCTGAGACCTGCGGCTGCTGCGGCAATATCTTTAATGACTCGGATGCGATCGTTATAATTAGGCTCCACAAAATCGCACAAAACCTCGATTGCGCTGTTAAATAGCTCGGAAATCAACATTAACCCCATCGCTAACAATAGTAAGCTAAAGTCTACCCATTGCCGTAAAAAGAAAGCGATTCCTAAAACAGGGACTGATAAAATCACTTTGTAAGCAACGCTGAAGTCGGTAGCTACTGCAATATGAAGACCCGACAAGATTACTTTAATTTTCCGGATGGGATGGTAGCCTGACGAACGAAATCGATTAGACATAGCTGGGGTGTAAAGGCAGGATAAAGAGGATTATCTCGATTGTACTGACTCGCATAACAGATCTGCTGTCTTTGTGTGGCGAAAGAGAGTTATTTCGGCTGATTCATCAGGTTTTTGGGTTGGCGATCGCGAAAATCTCTCGGCATTGTTCAAAAAATCATTGATGTTTTTTAGATTTTGGCAGAAAAGTATCCGTCTTAAGGATAGAATTCAGATATGTTAACACGATCTTCTCAAGTTTCTAATTTTGTTTGAAGCGTACTAGCTAAAGGAATTCCTATTTCAACTAATCGATCTATAAGATTAGAAAATTGTTGTAAATTAACTTGGTTAATACGAATTTCTCTTTCTTTTTCATTCCACATTCGATTGAGCAATCTTGCTGTTTGTTCACCATTACTACGCTCAGTTAATAGATTATAAGCACTAGAATTTACACAATCAGTTAACCATTTCAGCGCAGGATCGGGAACAAACTCCCATCCTAAGCGATCGAGCATGGCAACAAGGTGACTATAAGCTGAAGGGTTATGCCCCACAACTCTAACCCACTTATCTATAAGCTCGACGAAAAGATTAATATAAGTCCAGTCTTTTTTTATACGCGCTTTACCATCTCGAGAGAATAAAATAAGTTGTAAAATATCTCCAAAATCCAAGGTCATAGTTTTAGATTTTGCCAATTGTTGAATTTCGCTATTTTCGAGTACCCAATTACAGATTTCGTTCCAAATGATTTGTGAATCTTGTTTTACTCCTTCATAATAAGCAATATGATAACTAATATACCCATTTAAAAAGCTAGCTGTTAGATGCGGTGCATTTACAAAATTTTCCTGAATAGGCGTTAATAGGTGTTGATGTATTTCATCTAGACTAATATATTGTGCTAATTTAGCAGTCCATTGGATGAAAAAACGATCCCATCGATTGAAACCTAGAAAATTGGTGGTTTTATAAGAATCTCTTGCAGAAGATACATTATGCTGAATTGTATGCACCATTAATTCATCAATTAATACAAGAATTTGGTCTTTATTCTGAGAATTTTTTGTTAGTTGTGATAATGGTAAATTACAGAGAATACACTCTGCTAAATCGAACGCAAAAATAACTTGTTCTCCTTGTTCTCTATGAAGAGAAATTTTAGGTAATTGAGGAAAAATCTTTGCATCAATATTGTTGAGAGACTTAGATCTCAAACCATCTATCCATTCAGATATTTGAGTATTATTGTCTTCTATCGATAATAAAAAGGTTTGAGGAATACAACATAATGAAAGTCCTAAACACAGAGCATTCCAACAAAATAATTTATTGTTCTTCCAGATTTCACGAAGACTCCGAAAGATTGCTTGAGTTGTCTGGTGATGAGCATCACAAATGAGGTTTAAAAGCTCCTCTCGAATCTCAATATCTTCAATATTATGTGCCAAAAGTATACTTAATCCTTGCCCTACATATGCTTTGAAATCAAATGGAAATAGTTGATATTCATCTCTATGCCAAGGTAAACGTGCTGCTGCCAATAAAATATCACGACTCCATATCACTAAGTTTTCTGTTTCTACCCACTCAAAATCTAATACTAAAATCGCCGTCGCAACACCAGCGATCGCTGAATGTCGAAGCATCTCAAATTGATTGAAATTATTATATAAGCCAGTAAAATCATTAGATGTTTGCATTATTTTTGCTTCTTTAACTGCTTGCTCTCGAGTAATTTCTCCATTAATTTTTCGTTCTTCTATAGTTTTTTGTGACCACATCACAATTCTTATATATTGATTATATTGATTAATTGGAGCTAGTTTTAGCTCATTACTTTCTCGAATTTCTTCCGGTATTTTAACAAAAGGAATCTGCTCTTCTCCAAATTGACCCAAGTGATAATTTTCTCGTCTACCAAATATCTGATAATTTTTCATTCTTTCTTGAAGTTCTGTAACGATCGCAGGATTTTTTCGGTCTTCTTGGTAGCGAAAGGGTAGATTATTGGTAAAATTGACAATATTCTCTTCAAATGCGATCCGAAGCTCATCATTACCGGAAAATAAATAATGGAAAGCAAGATAACGAATTTCTCGCGATCGCTGTATTTTTTGATTGCGCTCATCAATCATTTTGGATATCCAATCATTTTCATCTCCAAAAAACTTATGAGAGCTTGTTTGGTCGTGAATATAACGCTCTATATCTATATGCCAAACAGCAGGAGAACTAATTATTGGTAATGCAGCTTTTAAACATTTCTTTGGATATGCAAGAGTTAAACTAATACAGATTCCCAAAATAGCAACACATTGATTGTTTAAGATGATTTTTTCAAATAATTCTTCTGCATCTCTCCCTTCTTCAATTTGTTGCTCCATCCAATATTCTAGCGCCATTAGTGCAGACAGAACCAAATTTGGGCCAACGCTAGTCGCTCTATACCACCGATACACATCTGCATCACCCCAAAATTCAAGAATCTTTGAATGCCATTTAATTTTTATCGGTAAAGGAGTTCTAGTTCCATGACCTGTATTGGGGTGTAACTCTCGCTTTCGCCATTTTTCAACTGCTGTATTAGCTAGAGTTGTTATTAATCGCAGTCCTTCATCTTCCTGTATATTGAGGAGATAGAAAAAAGGAGGCTGAACGTGAGCAGGAGGGAAAAATTTTGAGTTATATTGAATTCCCCAATCGTTTGGAAACTCTTCTTCTTCTTCATCTTCAACAACTATTTCACTAAAAAATAAATCTACTTCGTTTTCATCTATTGTTAGTTGTTCTGCCAATTCTTTTCGTTCTCGATCGCTAAATTCGGGAGGTTCGTGTCTTTTAACAGGTTTGTCGATCGAGATTTCCAGTGCAAAATCTACAAATTCTTTGGGAATAAACTCACAAAGAGGACGAAAATTTTCCTTAAGGATATCCATCTGGCGATCGCGATCGTTAGAATTTGCAATTTGGTCAAGATACTCAATTACGTGCTCTGGTAAAATATCGGTTGAATTAAGAACAATTCGTTGTAAGCGCATTTGATTACTTTCTGATTTAGCCATTTTAAAAACCTCCTTTCTTTTCTTGTAACCAACTGAAAGCAATTTCTGCAATTTCTTGACGATAGATTGAGCCAATAGATATTTTTAATTGCCACATTTCCATCAATCTTATTGCTTCTGTTCTAGCATTTTTAGGTAAGGTTGTGAGCCTTGGTAAAATCCATTTCATAAAAGGTTGCCATATTTTCCAGCGAGGAATTGGATCTCGGAGTAAAATATTCATTCGCTCACTACTTGAATAATTTGTTTTTTCTAGGGCATTCAAATATGAAAAGTTTGGCTCTACTTCTATTGTTCTCAGGATAATCATCAACTTAATAAGATACTTAGCATTTTCACTAAATAAAAACGATTCTACTTTTTCTAATAATTCAATCGAACGAGGAGAATTAATTGGAGCAGCAAGTAAAGCCTGTTCCCATCGTCCAGAAAGCTCTGTTTGTTGCTCAACTTGTCGGATTAAGTCAATCCAAAGATTGGGGGATTCGTTCTCTTCTAGCAAAGCAATCCCTAATAACCGAATACTTCTATATAAACCTAATGGTTGCCTAATCTCAAAAAGATAAGATGTTAAATCTTCCTGATTTTGCTTAAGAATTCTATAAAGTACCCAATCTTTCAGTAGATCGTGACCAAAATAATAAACATCTCGATTACTATCTCTTGAAATAATTCGATCAGATTCAAGAGATTCGAG
>NZ_JAYGHV010000440.1:0-7015 GCF_034932145.1 Spirulina sp. 06S082
AGCTATTAATGGGAACGCGATCGCCTGAAGTCGTTTTAACGCCGGGGTCGGGTTTATCCGTTCCCGATTGCTTTCCCTCCCAACTGAACATGAGACTTATCCATTGTTGAACGAAGGTTTTAATCAGTTGGGGATTGCGATAATTTCCCTCTTTTTGTTCGATAACGAGGGCATTGCCATCGACTAATTGAACGTTGGTGATTTTGCGTTCTGCTAGTTGGCGATTGGCGATCGCGATTTGACAGGAAGAGAAGGCCAATATGATAAACGCGCAGGCTAAAATTAACTGACCCAGCGTAATTTTTTCGCGAAACTTGGGGATGAGATCTCGATGCCGATCTTGTGGGGGACGGGGAAGAATCATCAATTTTCTCCTAAACAAACTTACTCGCACTGACGCTAATTAAATCTACGATGCGCTTGGTATTATTGGAAATACCGCGATATAAAGCAATGCCGCCGCCGCTACTAATTAACACGGCCAATATGGGCGCAAATATGGCTAAGAAAAAGAGAAAGGCAATGTCGGTAATTAATTCTCCATTCGAGTTAACAACGACGATCGCTGTCAAACCGACGATAATGTTGTAACCCAACTGCATTCCAAGCAGGGAAATAAAACCGATTAACCAAGCAAAAATCGGTCGTCCTTGCAGAGGTAATAATGATAGTCCCATTGCGATCGGTGCAAAGGCTGCGGTTAAGAGAAGGGATGCTTCAAGAAGGTTGACAAATGCCCATTGAATAGAACTAAGAATGAAACGGACGATGGGGATGGCAATGCTTCTGAAGACCGAAGCGGAAAAATTACCATTGGCAATGTTTTCGCCGATTTGTCCGGGGTTGGCGACAACGCTAAAAAGTCCCTGCACGAAATCCCGCAAGGCTTGTAGGGTTCTGCCATTGGCTTGTTCGGCTTCTGCGAGGATTTGCTCGATCGCCGGTCGATTTTCTGTCAGGCAGTCGGCGAAGTCCGATCCTTGTTGTCCGATACATTCGTTGTAGATCGCGTCGATTTGTTCGCGGGCGGCCTGAGTGATGCTGATTTGTTGGAGGGCTTGTCGGAGGGTAAAATCCGATAGCTGAATCTCTTGAACTGTCTGGATTTCGTTCAATCCAACGCCCCGAATAAATTTGATGCTTTCGGAGAGCAAACCGCCATTATTGCCCAAAAAGACCGCCACGATGAGGGGCCAGATCAGCATCGTTGCCAAACCCGACCAAGCCTGCTTTTCAATGATTTCTTTGCCTTCGGTAACGGCAAGATAGAGGACGGAAGCACCCGCTAAAGTGAGTCCGAGAGTGACGAGAGCGATCCAAAGGGCGGATTGATTGTAAAAAAAGATGGTTTGATTCCAGAGGGAAGCCCAAGATTGGGCGGTATTATTCGAGAGTTCGAGGGAGTCTCGCAGGATGTCTAATGCTTGTCCTGTCGTGGTTTGTGCGAGTAACATGAATCTTCCGTAACTGCATTGCGCGAGAATTAATTGGGGTTACTTAACAAGTCTTGGGGATCGAGGGCTTCGGAAGCAGCATTGGAGGAGGCTTCTACATCTGCCAAGCCGGGCATCCGAATCAAGCCCATGCCCGACGTAGCAGCAACCCCCGCCGAGGCATTCTCCCGTCGCTTGGCGGTATTGGCTTCCGAGAGTTCCTTGGCCTGTTGGGCGTTGAGAAGGTTGTTCATGGCGCGATCCACCCGAGCCTGTTGATTTTGCTGGATGATAATGCCCTGACGTTCTGCGGAAAGTGCTGTTTGCTTGGCTGAGAGTGCGGCTTGTTGGGAGAGGTTTTGCAGGATATGCTGGCTGACATCCAATCCTTGGGATTCCGTTCCCAACTGTTGCGATTCTTCTCCGAGTTGGAGGGCATTTTCTACATTGGCAGCGATCGCGGCGGAGAGTTGCTGGAGTTCCTGTCTGGCATTGTCGGAGAGGGTGGCATCATTGGCAATCTGTTGTGCAGATCGCACGGTATCTTGTTCGGCTGCGTCCTCTTGAATGGCATAAGAACCATTGGGCTTGTTTTCCAAAGCACCGGCTAGTTTTTCGCGATCGCCCTTAGATGTGGTTTCCTCCTTATTTTCACTAAATAAATTGCTGACAATTTGACCGAAATCGGGAATCTGGATGTTATCGATAAAAGAGGAAATGGTTTGTTTGAGGGAGTCGAAGAGATTGACATTCCCTTGCAAAAGTTGGCCGAGGGTGTTGGATTTCACCTGCTGTTCGACAGTATTGGCGATCGCCGAAGTATCGGGCAGAATGCGATCGATCTCGGCTTCTAAAGCAGTTGGCTCGAGGGGTTGGAGTTGGGAGTCAATTTCCGGGAGTTCCTGCGATCGCGCCGGGTGGGATACCACGCTCAATCCCAACAAGAGACCGCACGCGGTTAAAGCGAGGCGAAAGTGGAGGCGGTTATATCTGCATTGTTTAATCATGGTCGATTTGGAGTTGAAAAGGCTTGTTGTTGCGCTTTAGCGCTTGTTTGGGGAGAGAAAGATGGCGATCGCCTTGGACAAGTGGCAAAAGAAAACTAAGCCGATCGCTGCAATACTTCCTCTCGTTCTGTTGTGAGAGTATGGTTGCGACCGATGCGATCTAAATCCAAACCCTGCTTGATGGCTTCGACATATTCTGCCGAAAACTGCTTGAGTCCCAGCATTCGACCCCGCATCGTATTGGGATAGGCGGACATTACGCGATCGCGGGCATTCAATTCGGCTTGGTTGTTGGCAACAGTTGCGAGGGTCATTTCTCCCGGATAAAAGCGGCACTGCCAATAGCGCCCGCGACTTTCAATCAGCCAGTTGGAGTAGAGTTCGGAACGTCGGGGAAGGAAGCTCTCGGTGGCATTCTGCTGGATGATTTCGGGGGTGTATCCCAACTTTTCCACCCAAGAAGCGGCACCGTTGGCCGTCAGCCGTCCCGTCAGACGATAGACCGTGTTTTGCAGGATTTGCGCCCCGGCGCTACAGTCATAGATGCTATCGATATCTTGAGCCAGCAAAAGAACGCCAATGCCGTTTTTACGACCCACGGCACAGAGTTCCCCCACCGCTTCGGCAAACCCGTCTTTTTTGAGCAGGACCGAAAGCTCGTCCCCCACAAATAAGCTCTTGGGACTGGCGAGGGCGTTGCGAATGCAGGCAGCATGGGCATTGATGGCCATCAAGTATTGATCTTGTTCGTTGCTCAATCCCGAAAGGGCGAAAAACTTAATGGCGGGTTCGGGGGAAAAGGTGCTGGGTTTGCCAACGGCTTTACCCAAGGGAGAAGCCAGCAAAGCCGTCACTTGACTGTGAATCTGGGCGATCGCGGCGCGATCGATGTCCTCAAAGTTCTGCAAGTTGAGTTGTTCTTTGGAGCAAAAGTGGAGGAGGTCTTTTAAAGTAGGGATATCCTGCCATTGGGGAGACTTCCAACCCCGTTCAAAAGCGAGATTGTAGCGTTCGATGATATCGGCATCGCTGAGGAAGGCATTGAGGGTTTTGAGCAGGATATTATCGACGCGCTGTGCTAATTTGGGGTCGTAAATCTTCCCCATTGCAATGCTGGTGAGTGCCTTGCGAATGAACTCTTTCCACTGTTCCAAGCGAGGTGCGCGGTCTTCCTTGGCAAACTGGCGCAGGTCTGGGGGTTCGAGGAGATTGGAACTGCACCGGGTAATGTCGTAATACGCACCGCGATCGCCCAGCAATTCCACGGCGGTCTTAAAGGTGGAACCGCTTCCCGAAGAGATATCGATGCCCACTACGGGAATGTTAGCAGCCAGCGCATCCAAGACGAAACGCCAACCGAGAACGCTTTTCCCCGATCCCGATTCTCCCGTAATGATGGCGCGACTGGCACTGTTGTGGATGAGATCGATGTAAACGGGCTTGCCCCCTTCTGTGAGAAATTCAACCCCCTTGGCATCCAAACTGCGAACCACTGTAAGGGGTAAAACTCCGGCAATGGTTTCTGTATCGAAGACCTGTCGGCGTTCTTCGAGTAAAGAACTGCTGTGCAGCAACCAACTCGTTGTTGTCGGGAGGGTTTCCAGCCAGATTGCCCATGCGATATTGCGCTCTCTCAAAACCTTAGCAGAGCCGAAGCTGTTAGCGAGGGTCATGCAAGCGAGATTGAGTTGGTCGCTGGTAGGGCGATAAACGAGGAAAGCGACGGCAGCATAGATGGCTTTTGCTCCCTTGTACAGTTTCTTTTGCGCGTCAAAGCTCTCTTCTGCCTTGACTTCTGCCCCTGCATCCCGTCCCTGTCCTTTGGTGAGGGCGCGTTGTTTGGCGCTTTTGGATTGTTTGGCTTGCCTCGCCAAATTGTCCTGAATTAAAGTGTTGGAGGCAGCGCTAATTTCTACCACCGCTTCCGTATCTCGAACATAAGTTTTGCTGAGAATCTTCCACAGCCAGCGCAGTTGTTCTCGTTGATTGTTCCATCCTTCCGGCTTTTCCTCCATTGTCAGCACCGCACACTTGGCATTGCGACCGGGAAGCCAGATACAATCGTTACTGCCCTTATGTTCGGGGCAGGACGAACGACCGAATTGCCCTTCGATGAGGACGGTACAGGGGTCTTTCTCGCTGTGTTTAATCTCTTCGAGGCGATAGTCCGTCGGCGTTTCTTCCAGTTGCAGGAGTTGGGGAATGGGAGGTGCGGGAATGTCCCGATGGTTAAATTGATGCCACATCCACTGCCACAGTTCGCTACTATTGCAAGGTCGGACTTCGAGACCGATTTTGGTATTGAGCAGCAGTTCCCAACGAATGTATCCTTCTTCAAAAGATTGCAGCAACAGCCGCTTGTAAAAGCGTTCTTGGTAAATCTGTTCGTTGCCCGTAAACCAGCCTACAGTTTTCGCACCTAACTGATAAAACGCCCCGATCGCTTTGGCAACAAAATCCTTGGAAGTCGCCCCCGAATCTCGATTGAAGGTCCACGTACAAAAGATAATTTGCTCCCATTCTTGCCGAGTGCCGTTGAGGGTCAATTCTTGAATGCGCTTCTGCTCGTTTCGCATCAGGATGGCAATGGGTTGTAGATTGCAAGTATCGGCAGTTTGGGCGAGTGCTTGCTGGCGATCGCTATCCTGACCGTAACAGGCGGTGCGAATGGTCATTTTTTCACCGGAAGGAATGTCTTTGAGTCCCTCTTCTAAGTTAGAAATGGCATTGGCAATCTCGCTGCGAGAGAGGAGATTGTGGAAGCCCGAAGTACGAAAGCCAAAGACGACTTGATATTGTTTGCCTTTATTGAGGAGATAGCCGGACACTTCTCTGCGGTCTTTTTTAATCGTTACCAAACCGACTAAATCTTGATAGTTTTGAAACGGCATAAAGCGCCTCCTTCGACCGTTTTGGTCGGGTGCGACAATGGGTTTGATGTGAATGCGAGTTTGGGTATCTTGAATGCGTTGGCGCAAGGCTTTGGGACGGTTTTCCAAGAGGGGAGAAAGGTAGCGCAAATTACCATTGCACCATTCATAACCGGGGGGCATTCTGAATTTATCGACAAATAAATGGGGTTTATTTCCCGTTAGCAACCACCAACTGACGATGAGCCAAAATGTCACTCCGAAAAACCAAGGCATTCCCAATCTCGAAAAGCCATTGGTGATGAGGTAGGAAGCGATCGCGATCGCCAGCCAAGGGATGAGTTGATTGGCGGGAATCATGCCGATACTGGCGGGTTTGCCCAAGATTTGATTGACAGGTACGAAATCTTTTTCTGGGTCTTTCAGCATGGTTGCACTCCGATTCTTGGGTTTAAGTTCCGGTGCCGACGAAGAGAAAGGTGATAATATCGACAGCAATGACGATGGCAAATGCCAAGCCGACTTGAGACACGATGGGTCGCCAGTCGTTGCCTTGTTGCGCTTGGTTGTAGGCGAAGAGGGAAGCTCCGGCGACAATGAGGAGGAAGACTCCTCGGATGAGGTTAAAAATCAGTTCGATGACATCATCGGTAATGGTTGCACCGCTTCCACCCGATTGAACCCCTTGAGCCAGTTCTTTGAAGAATTCTTCCAGTCCTGAAAGAAAGATGGCATGAGCAGGGGTCTCGAAGAGGGAAAAAGTGAGGGTAGCGGTTAG
Organism: Spirulina sp. 06S082; assembly: GCF_034932145.1. Classification (NCBI taxonomy): domain Bacteria; kingdom Bacillati; phylum Cyanobacteriota; class Cyanophyceae; order Spirulinales; family Spirulinaceae; genus Spirulina; species Spirulina sp. 06S082. The sequence continues at coordinate 6,089 of NZ_JAYGHV010000440.1, forward strand.
GATGGTGAGAGCGATATGCCAGAAGCGAAGGGGGATTCCCGACCCTTTAGCAATGTGCCACAAGCTGAGAAGAGGGATGCTGAAACTGCCTAAAGTGGTGATGAAAACGGGGTCTTTGAGGGTTAAATAGATGCTTGCACCGAGGCAGATGATGATGAAGGGGAAGTCGCGGGGGTGGATGGGTAAGCGTTTTAGGAATGGAAAGCGAGGCGGTGTTGTTGAAGGATAGAGCCTCGGTAGAGTTCTGTCGTTCATGGTTAAAGTTACTCGTAAATGGGGCTAACTTCAACGTAATGAGAATTTTTAGCAACGCGATCGCTCGATGCGGTTAATTTTGGCGATCCTTGTAGGGGGTTAGGAAGGGTGAATCATTTTTTTAATTGGTGATTGAGATTTGTTAAACTGGGATCGAGCTAGTGAGGCAATCTTCGTGTCAGAGACTCAATTACTTCCTATTTCTAATTGCGATCGCCCCGACTACGAGGGAGATATTATTTTTGTTCACGGTTTGGGTGGAGATGCTCGAGGTGCGTGGCATCCTGACGATAAACGGGATAATGATGATTTCTGGCCAGTTTGGTTGGGTGAGGATTTACCAAATTTAAGAGTTTGGTCTCTCGATTATGATATCGAACCCTTTCGCTGGAAGGGTCAGACTATGCCCTTAGTCGATCGCGCAACTGATGTTCTCTCCTGCTTGGATCTCGAAGTTGGGGATCGTCCTATTTTCTTTATCGTTCACAGTATGGGAGGATTACTGGTCAAACAAATGCTGCGCCATGCTTGGGATTTTGGCGATCCTCGTTGGAAAGCGATCGCAGAACAAACAAGAGGAATTATCTATCTTTCCACGCCTCACTCGGGTTCCGATCTTGCCAATTGGGTGAAAGCGATCGGCACAATTTTACAAGCGTCTGTCAGTGTTGA
>NZ_JAYGHV010000441.1:0-6929 GCF_034932145.1 Spirulina sp. 06S082
AACCTTGAAAAATTTCCCGACCTGCAATTTGTCGAGCAATATAATCGACAAGAACAAAGAAAGAATAGTTATCATTACCTTTAGTAGAACCATTTCCATATTGAGACCAAGGTAAAATTTGAGATTGAATTGGCTTCACGACAACCAGTTTTCTTTCTGCGTAAAGATTTTCTAAACATTCAATTGTCTGAGAATCTACCTCCTCTTTCTCTGCATAGGGTTTGAGACAACCAATAATCCAATTATCAAGAAGAGGATATAAATCATCTTCTATTTTTTGCTTCTCCCCATCTTCTAAAAAAGCAAAAGGCTGAGGTTTACCATATAATCTGTATAATCCCATACTTAAATCAATTCTTGAAATTTGAGGAAGAGAAACTTCTATTAAACCTCTTAACCAAACATAAGGAAGATTCTTTTTCTTTGGCTTGATTTTAGAAAAAACTTCAATCGCGTCCTTTGTCCAATAAATAATAAAGCCATCGATTGTAACAGGCTCTATATCATTTGGAATTGTAAACGCAAGGGGGACACGGCGTTTACTTTTAGCATCTCCTAGCTTGACATATTTTTGCAATTCTGAATTCGTGATATCCATTGATTTATCTCCAATTGTTTGAGTTTGAGCTAATTTGTTATCCACGTTTACATCTCCAATAAAAACATGGAATCATCAAAGTCATCGTCCTCGTAAATTGAGTCAGATTGATGGTGTAAATTTTTAGGATATTTCACCCTTTTTATCTGTCCTAATGGTTCGAGAAAAGCTCCATAAAGTTCGTGATAAATTGCACGAATTACTGGATCGGGATGCTCCATACATTCTTGAAGAATCGCAAACATTTGCACGAGCATACTATCTTTGGGAGTATCTGTTTTATCCTCAGCCGATCGCGGTGCCCAAGCTGCATCGACAAAGTAAACCGATACCGGACATCCATTCCGCATTCCCCGTCCGATGGTTTGCAAAATCGCCACCATTTGATTTGCGGTAAAGGGTTTAAATAACTCCTCTCCGAGACGACTGGCCATGAGTGGTTCTTGTAACAGTCGGCGAGCAGTTCGATAAATGTTAGATCTTACTGTAGTCCATTCCTTAGATATTTTAGCCAACATCGCCTTAATTTGCTCTTCAGACATCTCAGTTAAATTTATATCCTCAAAAATGCGGCGATCGAATTGTTCGGTATCCCGTCCTGCTAAACCGTACAAAAGCTGCATATCATCCATCGAAGGATGAGGACGAGTGAGAAAGTAAATCGAGCCGATCGCAGCATCTCGCTCTCGTTTTCCTTGGGTAAATACGATATTAACACCCCGACCGATCGCACTCATGGGAAATACAATGATATCGCAGTTTTCATCATCTCCAAGAGCCTCACATTGAGCGGAGGTGACATAATCTGAAGGTTTTTCTCCCTCCTCTAGATATTTCACAACAGCTTTGGTACGCTGGCCAATATTGGGATGATGGCGATCTAAATGCTGTTTGATTGTGCGTGCTTGTGCGTAACTATTGACCACAAGTGTAGCTTTGCGATAAATGTTTTCTCGAATATTAAAACCCTTAATCGATTTGTAAATTTCCGAGTCTTCTCCTCTCTCGACAAGACGATCGACCATTAGTTTGAGGTTGCGATCGCGTAAATCTCCCGCACCGCTATATCGTAGAGGTTCATCCCCATTTTGCGAGTCCGGAAACCATTGGAAATAATACCGACTTTCTTCAGTTTTACGTTCAATTTCGCCAGTTTTGGCTTTGAGGAGATAATGAGGATTGCAAGGAATGTGATAAGTGGGACTCGCTTCTAAAAACGATGTTGCTGAGGTCATTAATACCGCAGGTCCGGATAATTTCCCATCTGACTCGAGCAAATGATGAAATCGGTACATTAACATTCTCGGCGCACCGACAAAAGTAATGTAGGATAATTTAATATTGGAAAGACTCGTTCGCGTTGTTTTTGCTTTTTCGAGGCTATATTTGACCCCAGAAAGCGATCCGAGAACATTTTCAGGAATGTAGCGACGAAGATCGAGACTCGCTGGGGACTCCACAATAGATTCTCGAATGAGCCCTTCTGCAACCATTGTTTTTGTTCCCGGTACGATGCGCTGATAGCTCAAAATCGTGAAGGTAATACAAATTAAGAGTTTGATAGCATCTTGGCTAACAGATGGGCGCTTTGTTTCAGGAAAACAAAAATTGAGAAAAAGATTGGCAATATCTTCTACAATTGTATCTCGCTTTTTGATCGAATCTTCTGCAAGATATCGCCGAAAATAACGAATTAATTGTTTCCATTGATTTTTGAGATATTCGCGATCGCACATTAAAATCCGCGCTAATCGATCGGCTTCCGATAATTCATGGGATTCAAATCCCGTGCGATCGTAAAACGCAGAATAAGCAGCTCTTTTCCACATCGCTGTTAGTGCGTGACTCCTCCGAAAGCCAGAATTCACCTCCTCTTCTTGAATGCGATCGCGTCGAGATTTTTTCTCAAAACCATCCAGAAGTTCGGTAATAATTCGAGAAACCGTTAATAATTGATGTTCGAGTCGATCTCTCACTCGAGAGGAAACTTGATGAATGGCAGTAACGAGAGAAGTATTATAATTACCAAACTCGGAAAGATTGCGGCTGTAAAGTTCAATTTCTGGATGGTAAAGATAAAAATTTTCATCCCCTGCAAAACGACTGAGAATCTGTTTTTGAATAACATGATGAACCGATTCTTTTGTTCCCGATAAATTGAGCGCGACTGCGCCACGATCGTCGAGATTTGCTTGCACCATATCGGCTTCATCAAATACAACTACATCAAAAGTGCGAGCAATTAATTCAAAATAACGAATTTGTTCGTCGATCGCATGAATGGGAACGGAAGTATCCATTGAAAGAACGTGACCCACCCAAACATCAGCATCAATGAGGTCGCGAGGCGCTTTATTGCGTCCGCATCTCGTCCAAAGCGGACACAAACATTGTTTGTGCTTTCCCGTTCTCGTCGTCCCTTGTAAAACACTCTGACAGGGTGGCGCATCTCCAAAACCCCACAGGGACTTATCTCCACTAGAAAAGGCGGGTAACACGCAATTTGCTGCAAAAGAATCCGCACCGGGAAGCGTCCATGCAAAACCGCCTTGTCCTTTTGAAGCAATGGTTTCAGCAATGCGATCGCCGTGTCTCTTTCGAGTCATGGGATTTTGACCGACAAGCATTCCCACTTTAGTTCCATGAAAAGAGAGGACATCCATATATTGCCGAGAAACTTCAATGGAAGGAAAAACCAACATTACTTTATAGCTCTGTTTTCCCAGCCAAATTGCAGCCAGTGTTAAAAGCGTTGTTTTTCCAGAACCCGGAAGCCCAATGAGATGTTTTAATCCTTCTAGGACAATAGCATCATCTTCTCGCAATCCTTTTCCAATTTCTGGAACTTGTAAGGAAATGCGATCGAAGCGGTTTTGCCAATTTCCGCGCCGTCTTTCAGGATACTGTGCTTCAAAAGCATCCATTTCTATTGCTAATTCTCTCAATTCTGACAAAGGAATGTAAATTTCTCCTCGGGGTTGACGTTGGAGTTGATGGGTGCGACGAGAGGGAAGAGGAACGGAAATCGGATCGATCGGCAAGCGCAAAGATGTAGAATCATCACCGAGAGCGATCGCCATTGGTTGACGAGGATTGGCAATAGTTCTGGTATAAACTTCGTGGGGTAAAGGTTGCGAGAGAATTCGCTTGGCTTTGGTAATATTGGTATCTTCAAAAGGATTAGTTCGTGTAAAGGTTAATTTTGTCGGATCGGGATCGATCTGATAAGAACCTTCTGTGTTATTGCGATAGTGATAATCGTTGTAGAGTGCAACTGCGTGCTTAATTCCTTCATCTGTCACATAGGCTAAAGAAATTTGACGCATATTAAAAATAGCTTGGCGAACATTTGCTGGTAAAGCATTAGAAATACTCGCCATTCCCGACATGAGAGCAGGTGTGTGTTTTAAAGAATCGATCTTAAAAGATTCTTCCATAAGGACGCACAACCAGCAGATACGATTGTTTCCCGTCCAAAAATCAGGTTTAATTCGCATTTTTGACCTCTTTTAATAAATCGAGAACTTCGGAAACAGATTTAATTTCTAAGCTGACAGGATCGCCTTTTTTATCGAGGGACGATCGCAGAATATCCAAATAACCATCTGTATTTTTAACTATGCGATCGCTCGCGGCAATGATGCGTCGGCGATAATGAATTAAACCGCCAATTGTGCGATTGAGACGCATAGCTAAAGAAATCGGACTGTTATAGGATTTTGCATCAATCCCAATGGCATAATTATTAATTGATACATCGCAAAGATCGGATTCGGGATAAAGTTGAGCATCTAAACCATATTCTCGAGCGCGATCGAAAATATTGATTTCATCAATTGCTGGTGCTGTCCAATAGGTTAAAATTTGGGGTTTAACAATGAGCAATCGTTCTTTTTGAGGATCGAGTTTCTCCAATACCATTGGATCGGAATTTCCTTCACACAGTCGAATTGGACAATAACCTTCAGAAAAATGGGGATGAGGGTGCATTAGCGTTCCGCAATCTGCACACCGATGAGCCAGACCTTTAATTAACCACACTTCGGGAACTTCAACGAAAAAATCATTGATTAACATTCCTTGTAATGGTGTTAGTTCATGTTCGATCAGATACTCGATTAATTTTGTTTCTTCAATCAGAGAATATCTGCCAACCAGTTCCCGTAGAGCAGTATAAGCAAGATGTTTTCGCTTTCCTCCTAGACGTTCAGTATTTTCTTTTAAACGCTTATATAAGCGATATTCGATAACATTATCTTCTCCAAATCCTCCACCCGAGCTTCTGGCGATTTCCGAACATTCTGAAGTGGGGACTCGTAGATCGGGGTCAATTAAAACAGCATCGCGAAAGCTAAAATCAGATTGTTTAAATACATCTAATCCCCATTCATCTGAATGTAAAGTATAACGGGAGCGATCGAGAACATCGTGAATACAAGCAGCGCGATCGCATAGTTCCTCTTCAATATAAAGGCGACCTAAGTTATACATTGCTTGGTGTAATGTTGCGGGTACGCTGCGATCGTCTTGGCGTACAATTTCAATCTCATCTAAAATTCGAGTATATTGCTGAAGAATACCTTGTGCGAGAAGAACAACGGCATCTTTTGCCAGATCGTTAAGATTATTTTTAGATACAGGGAAAGATTTGATTTCTTGGGGAGATATCGCATCCGTTACTGTAGACTCTGCAAGAATTTTCTGTTCAAGGGTCATATCGTCAAAAGAAGGAAGAATATCTGCGATCGCGTTTAACGTCCAGCCTTTTTTTAATAGAAGCAGGGTTTCCAATCCTTCCAAAATTTGGCGAAATTTAAAGTTCTCTCCTTTTTCATGTGAGAAAACTCCTTTAGAACGCCATGCTCGTACATTTCTGATATTAGGAGAATCTAAAGATAATTTTAAATCTCTGCTTTTGCGCTCTAACTCTTGGATCAGAGCTTTTGCTGTTCCCTGCCAGTCTCGTACATTTTCAAAACTCATCTGTACTTACATCAAACTAATGACACCATTATAATGTGTAAGTATTGATTTGACAAGAGAGACTTCCAAAATTAGCGATCGCCCTCCTTTGATAAACTGGCACAGAGAAATCAACTGGCGATTAATGCCAGAAATTCGTCAATTGGAAGATATGGAGCAATTAGAGGCAATTTTGACGGCGATTAAATCTATCGAGGCGATCGCGCAATTGCGTCAGATTTGCCAATCTTTTAGTGATTGAGTGCAAAACAGTAAATTTATTCCTGGTTATTTTTCTGTCTTTCGTAAAGAGAAAAATATAATCCTTTCATGTTTAATAATTCTTCATGGGTTCCTTTCTCAATTAAAACGCCTTTTTCCATCACTACAATTAAATTAGCATCTTTTAAGGGATCGAAGCGATGAGCTATCATCAATACCGTGCGATTTTTGGCAAATTCTTGTAAATTTAGCAAGACTTGTTGCTCTGTTTCTGCATCTAGCGCACTGGTGGCTTCATCTAATATGACAATAGGTGCTTGAGAGAGAAACAAACGTGCTAAAGTAATGCGCTGTCTTTGTCCTCCTGACAAAGCCGTTCCTCGCTCTCCGACGTTGGTTTCGTAACCGCGAGGCAGTTCGCTGATAAAATCGTGAGCAGAGGCTTTTCTGGCGGCTTCTACGACTTGTTCGGCGGTAATATCGGGATGACCAAAAGTAATATTTTCTAACACTGAGGCATTAAATAAGAAATCATCTTGCAACACTACATTAATTTGTTGTCTCAAAGAAGCAAGATCGGCACTTTTAACATCAAATCCATCTAACAAAATTCGTCCCGATTCTACATTATATAATCGCTGTAACAGTTTGGATAGAGTGCTTTTTCCCGATCCGCTTCTGCCGACAATACCGACGAACATTCCCGGTTGTATCGTGAAAGAAATACCGCGAATAATCGGTTCTTGGTTTGCTTTGTAGCGGAAAAAGACGCGATCGAATACAATTTGTCCTCGCAGGCGCGGCAAGACTAAACCCGATCCAGTTTCTGCTTCTGGTGCCACATTCAAAATATCTCCAATGCGGTCTACAGAAAGCAAAACTTGTTGCAAATTTTGCCATAATTGTACCAGGCGCAATAAGGGGGCTGTGACGCGACCGGAGAGCATTTGAAAGGCGATGAGCATTCCAATGGTAAATTCGCTTCCAGGTTCGCGACTAATGACTAATTTTGCCCCATACCAAAGGATTAATAAAGAGGATAAGTTGGTGAAGAAACTGCCGATATTATTGCTAATATTAGAGGTGGTTGAAGCGCGAAATCCCGTGCGAATATAACGCGCAAATAATCCTTCCCAGCGATCGCGTG
>NZ_JAYGHV010000442.1:0-6850 GCF_034932145.1 Spirulina sp. 06S082
CACGCATTAAAGTTAGAATATCCCTAAATTCTCTAGTTAAATTAAACTCTGTAGAGGCATTAAATTTAACGCCTTTACAGAAAATTTAAGAAGCAATATTAACACTCGAGCAAGTTTTGTCCTCTTCTTTAACACGCTTTGCAGACATAGTATAAATCGATACAATCCAAGTACTTAACCACTCTTGAATCGTAAAAACTTCACGATCGCGATCGACAATATCCGCGATCGCCTCCATCGTTGCTTCATTGGTGGGGAGAACTTTTCCTTGGCGAATCGCTTCAAACTCTTCTAAAGTGATTTTGACCTCTGAAGAACCATAATAGCGGATATCGCGAATTCTATCTTCAATCTGAGTAGGGGTTTGACGGGATTTCTCAATACAGTAGGCGATCGCTTGAGGGAGATTTTTTAATGCAGGAGGTTTGGCTAACAGCAGGTTGGGTTGAGGTAAAGTAGGTTCTGGGGATGGAAGCATTTTCACCAATTGAATCGTTTTAGTTGCCAAATCGGACATTTGTTGTAGGGCTGATAATACATTCGGTGCTGTCTCATCGTCAATATTTTCTGTAGTGAGATTCTCTGATGTTAAAGGAAGTGAGTCGGGATGTTCTCCCGTATCGAGATAGCGCATTAATTGCCAATGTTCCCAACCGAGATGATGCGCCAATTTCCTCAATTTTTGCGGATCGGGTTCGGCTCGAAAATCTAACGTTAACCATGCTTTAACCGTCCTTCCCGAGCCTAAATCGAGGCGAGTGGCAAATTTGGTATAACTTTCTCCACCGCGCCATTCTGCTTGGAGTAAGCCGCACAATCTATCTCGATATCCGTCTGGTAATTTAGCATTCATATTTTATCTGGTGGCGATCGCGTTTCTAAGATTTCAGCAAAGTCTACTTCTGGGGAATTTACCAAATTTTGCACCCTTCTTGAAAGGATTAATGATTTCTCAGATCGAGGCGATCGGTAATGTGTCGTAATATACAAAATTATGCCAAACAGTAAAAAGCGATCGCCAATGCGATCGCCTTTCAGAAAAACAAAGTAATTAGCTCTAGCTTTCAATATTGATATAGGGTAGAAGTGACATATATCTAGCCCGTTTGATCGCTAAAGTTAAATCTCGTTGTTGCTTTGCGGTTAAATTCGTAATACGACGAGGAAGAATTTTGCCGCGTTCGGTAATGAACTTGCGGAGTAATTCGATATCCTTATAATCGATGGGATCTCCAGGTTTAATTGGAGAAAGACGTTTGCGGTAATAAGCCATGATTGTTCTTTTGTACTAATTTTTAGGGGATCGAGTGGGGAAATGTTTTTACCGGATAACCGATTATTTGATTTCTTTGTGAACGGTATGCTTATTGCAATGAGTACAAAACTTCTTCAATTCCATCCGTCCGGTGGTATTGCGACGATTTTTCATTGTTGTATAGCGAGAAACCCCGTTCGATCGCTTATCGGGGTTAGTGCGACATTCCGTACACTCTAAGGTGATGATGATTCTAGCGCCCTTTTTGCTTGCCATAATCTAAGTAATTCCATCCGTGCCTAATTTCAACGCAGCTTTCTATCTTCGCATACGATAGCGCAAATCCGCAAGGAATCTTCGCAAGCGAATATCGAGAGAATACCCTCGCTTGGTTTGAACCATGACGGTACCGAAGAAGCGATCGTGAAAGGCTTGATTCCAGTCGTCGTCAGCGTAGGCGATCGCGCAATCGACAATGAGGGGAGAAACCAGCAAAAGGGTGGAAAAAGGATTGATAAAGAAGAGATTGAAGCCGATCGCGGCAAAAGTGGCCAATCCTCCCAAACACCCTTCTCGCTTGGCAAGGGCGAATAAATCTGGTACTTTGCGGAAGCGCAGATCGAGAACTTTGATATCCATACACCAAGATCCCAAACTTTGACCTTGATTTTTATCCACAACCACCACTCGCAGGAGAATCCAAGCTAAGAAGAAGACAATCGCTTGTACGGCACCTTTCCCAGCAAAGGAACTCAGCAGCCATGTCAAGGTTAAATCGATGGCAAAAGCGTAAAAACGCCGTTCAAAGGGAACGCGAGGAAATTTTTTGGGGGGAAGGAGATCGGGTTCCATGGGTTTCAAGTTGCGGGGAAGATGAGATCGTGCCGGTTTGTTCCCAAACCTATCTTATCAATGCCTGGGTTAAGATTGGTGCGATCGAGGCAAAAAGCGCGATCGCGGAACCGAGAATCTAAACCATTGACTGAATATAATTGCGCCAACCCCCATAATTTGTAATTTCTTTTTTTCCCTCACAAGCAATTGTTTCGCCAACCACCCCCAGCACTTCTTCTCCACTATCGAGGCGAACTTTACCAATACACAAACCAGGCGGTTCTTGTAATAAGATTTGTGCTAATCCTTCTAAAGGAACTGCCCAAATTTCAACATCAATGTTAGTTCCTGACTCATTCACGCGCTGCATAGCAGGATACTTATCATCAATTGACCACAAACGATAAGTGGGTTCTGTTTGTGCTTCCTTGACAAATTCTGCACCGACATTGAGCAAATTTTGATTGAGTTTTAAATCTCGCATTAACGTGCCATTGACAGCCAAATTAATTGTTTTCATGCGTCAACACCTTGAAGATAGTTTTATGCCATTATCCGCTCAACCCGGAAAAAGTTGCTATGGTTTGAGATGCGATCGCGCCCCGTGAATCCCGAAGCCGCCATTTATGATGCTGCTTTGCAGTTAATCTTCAGTAATTCACTAATCTTCTTGCCCGTCGATCCCCAACAATGGGATGATATGAGAACAGTTTTGGGCGATCGCGGTCAGCCAGCCTTGACCAGCATTCATTTCCCATGCCACCGTAGTTAATAATAAACTTAAGAAAATATGGTCGTTGCCAGCCAATCCCTAGAAGAACTTTGCATCAATTCCATCCGCTTTTTAGCCATTGATGCCGTACAGAAAGCGAATTCCGGTCATCCTGGGCTACCGATGGGAGCCGCCCCCATGGCCTTTGCCCTCTGGGATCGTTTTTTGCGTTTCAACCCCAAAAACCCCAAGTGGTTTAACCGCGATCGCTTTGTCCTCTCTGCCGGTCACGGCTGTATGTTGCAATACGCCCTGCTCCACTTAACGGGCTATGATAGCGTCAGTATTGAAGATATTAAGCAATTCCGCCAGTGGGGATCGAAAACCCCAGGACACCCCGAGAACTTTGAAACGGAAGGGGTAGAAGTTACTACCGGTCCCCTCGGACAAGGCATCGCCAATGGTGTCGGTTTAGCAATGGCTGAAGCTCATTTAGCCGCCATGTTCAACAAGCCAGACGCGACCATTGTAGACCACTATACCTACGCGATCGTTGGTGATGGTTGCAATATGGAAGGAATTTCCGGAGAAGCCTGTTCTTTAGCCGGACACCTCGGTTTAGGGAAATTAATCGCCCTCTACGATGATAATCATATCTCCATCGATGGGTTTACCGATCTATCCTTCACAGAAGATGTCAGCAAGCGGTTTGAGGCTTATGGCTGGCACGTCCAGCACGTTCCCGATGGTAACACCAATGTAGATGCGATCGCGGCAGCCATTGAAGCGGCCAAGAAAGTCACCGATAAGCCCTCTTTAATCAAAGTCACCACCACTATCGGTTACGGTTCCCCCAATAAAGCCAACTCCCACGACTCCCACGGTGCAGCATTAGGGGACGATGAAGTGGCTGCAACCCGGAAGGAATTGGGTTGGGAATACGGCTTTTTTGAAGTTCCCGAGGATGCCTTGGCACACTTCCGTAAGGCGATCGATCGCGGTGCCAGTGCAGAAGCAGAGTGGAATCAAACCTTTGCCACCTACAAAACCAAGTATGCCGCAGATGCTGCCCTTTTCGAGCGTCTGATTAGCGGTAAACTGCCCGCAGATTGGGACAAATGCCTGCCCGTTTATACCCCGGAAACCAAGAAAGATGCGACTCGGAATCAATCTGGGGTGACTTTAAATGCGATCGCAGGAATGCTACCCGAACTTTTTGGCGGTTCTGCTGATTTGGCTCCCTCAAATAAGACCCTAATCAAGGGTACAGGGGATTTCCAGAAAGGACAGTACGCTAACAAAAACCTCCGTTTCGGCGTTCGGGAACACGGTATGGGGGCAATTTGTAATGGTATCGCCCTGCATGGTTCCGGCTTAATTCCCTACGGTGCAACCTTCTTGGTCTTCACTGACTATATGCGGAATGCCATTCGCTTGTCTGCCTTGTCTCAAGCGGGAGTAATTTGGGTCATGACTCACGACTCCATCGCCCTCGGGGAAGATGGACCCACTCACCAACCCGTCGAACATATCGCATCTCTGCGAATGATCCCCGATTTAATTGTTTATCGTCCTGCGGATGGGAATGAAACTTCGGCAGCTTATAAAGTTGCCGTGGAAAAAGCTAAAGCAGAAGGGAAGAAACAACCCACTCTCTTAGCCCTCTCTCGCCAAGGTTTACCCAATTTGGAAGGCAGTTCCATTGCCAAGGCAGAGAAAGGCGCTTACGTCCTGTCTGGGGGCGAAGGAACGCCGGATATTATCCTCATCGGTACCGGTAGTGAGGTTGAGCTTTGCGTGAATGCAGCAGATAAGTTACGGGCTGAAGGCAAGAAAGTCCGCGTCGTTTCCATGCCCAGTTGGGAGATGTTTGAAGCACAAGATGCGGCTTATCAAGAGTCTGTTTTACCGAAAGCCGTTACAACTCGTTTAGCAGTAGAAGCCGGAGTTACTTTCGGTTGGGGTCGCTATGCAGGCAGCGAAGACAATACCATTGGTATTAATCGTTATGGTGCTTCTTGTCCTGGTGATGTAGCCCTCGAAAAATTTGGCTTCACCGTTGAGAATGTTGTTAGTAAAGCTAAGTCTTTAATGGGCTAAGTTTTAAGTTTGTGCGATCGAATGGGGTGGGTTTTTCCTGCCCTATTTTTTTGTTTAATTGATTTTGTTTAAATGAACAGAGTGCGGAGAAAATCTCCGCACGCTTCCGGAGTTTATTCGTCGATCGTTACTTTGACCATTTGAACCGGAGTTTTCGGGCGATCGCCTTGTCCTGTTGGGGTTGTTTCAATCGCTTTCAAAACATCCATTCCCTCCGTAACTTTCCCAAAAACAGGATGCTTAGATGCCCCAGGACTAAACCAATCTAGATAGGAGTTATGAACAGTATTGATAAAGAACTGGCAACTCCCACTATTCGGGCGACCTGTATTAGCCATAGATAGAGTTCCGGGTTCGTTAGAAAGTTTCCCATTCTCGGGATGCTCATCTTGGATGCACCCATCAGGACCGTTACCCGTCCCCGCTCGGGAAGAGTTAGGATCCTTACTGTGAGGACAACCAAACTGCACCATAAAATTGTTAATCACCCGGTGAAAATGTAGACCATCATAAAAGCCACTTTTGGCCAATTTAATGAAATTTCCTGCCGTGATGGGCATAACGTCGGTGAATAGCTCAACGGTGATGTTCCCAAGGGAAGTTTCAAGGATTGCTGTGGGATTTGCCATGAATGTTGAATTTATAGTCCGTATAAGGTTTTACTTTCTCGCTATCCAGTTTACTTAAAATCAATGCTTAATCTTCTTCTCGTCCAATAACTGGCGATCGCCGATAGATGACTGGTGACTGAATGAATGATAGGATCGCTTATGCTGTATTGGTAACGCGGAATGGCTGAAACTCTATTTTTTAATGCACTCCGAGACGCAACGGATGAGGAAATGGGACGGGACGAAACCGTTCTCGTCCTTGGGGAAGATGTGGGACATTATGGCGGATCCTATAAAGTCACGAAAGATTTAGCAAAAAAATATGGTGACTTGCGGGTATTGGATACCCCGATCGCGGAAAATAGTTTTTGCGGCATGGCGGTGGGTGCAGCAATGACAGGGTTGCGCCCCATCGTGGAAGGGATGAACATGGGGTTTTTACTCCTCGCCTTTAACCAAATCTCCAATAATGCAGGGATGTTACGCTATACTTCCGGCGGGAATTTTAAAATCCCGATGGTAATTCGCGGTCCTGGGGGAGTGGGACGGCAATTAGGGGCGGAACACTCCCAACGTCTCGAGGCTTATTTTCACGCGGTTCCCGGTCTGAAAATCGTTGCCTGTTCGACCCCCTACAACGCTAAGGGACTCCTCAAAGCAGCCATTCGCGATGATAATCCTGTTCTTTTCTTTGAACACGTTCTCCTCTACAATCTCAAGGAAAATTTACCAGACTACGAATATATCTGCGCCCTCGATCGGGCAGAAATCGTGCGACCGGGAAAAGATGTCACAATTTTGACCTATTCGCGAATGCGTCACCACTGTACCCAAGCCGTTAAACTCCTCGAAAAGCAGGGTTTAGAGTACGATCCTGAAATCATCGATTTGATTTCCCTCAAACCCTTTGATATGGAAGCGATCGCCAAATCCATTCGCAAAACCCATCGCGTTATTATTGTCGAGGAGTGCATGAAAACGGGAGGAATTGCTGCGGAATTGGTAGCACTCATTAACGAACAACTTTTTGATGAACTGGATGCACCGATCGTGCGCTTATCTTCTCAAGATATTCCCACGCCCTATAACGGAACATTGGAACATCTCACCATCATCCAACCTCCCCAAATTGTCGAAGCGATGCAGAAACTTATGACTGCACAGATATAGTGGATAGTGGATAGTTGAGAGTGGATAGTGGATAGTGGATAGTGGATAGTGGATAGTGGTTAGTGGTTAGTGATTAGCGGGTAGTGGTTAGCGGGTAGTGGTTAGCAGGTAGTTGAGAGTGGATAGTGGATAGCTTCTTGATTGCTGACCACCCCTCCCACACCCCCC